>NZ_CP124049.1 GCF_030440365.1 [Borrelia] lusitaniae | reverse complement strand
TAATATTTAGTTTTTTGTATAAATTTTTCTATTATTTTCTTAGATTTTCCTTAAATTCTTCTTGCTTTAGAGTTCTAAGTGTAGGATTTTTATGTCCTAATTTTCTTAAGAATGAATTTAGTATATCTGTTTAATGAAAAATGTTAAATTTTATTATGTTTTTGTCTATAAAATAAACTTTTTAAATACTTATTCTATTTATTTCAAAAGGATATAAAATTCCTCTCTTGCCAAGCTAAATCCATTATTCAAAATTTTTTATAAGAAAAGCCTTAGAAGGGCCTAATATTGATCTTGGTAAAATAAAAAACAAAAAAGGCAGAAACTAATATAATTAGCTTCAAACCTTTTTACTTTACCCTTTAATATTTATAAATCTGTATAATCAAACTATCTCATAGACAAAGAAATAGTCATTACTTTTGTAAGATCTCTTGCACTTTGAGCCACCTTAACAACATTAGAAATAGCCTTTTCAACATCTTTTTTTGCTACTGCTTGATCTTTATTTGATGGATTCAAACCATTAACAATGTTGAGAACTTTTTGAGCTTCTTGAACTGTTTCATCTAAAGCCCTTTCAGAAGCCATTAAAGTTTCTTTAATTTGTTCTACTTTAGTAAATTCTTCTTTTGTCAACTCCAATTGCTTATTATTTGGAGCTTTATTTAACATTATTTGCTTCTCTATTAAAAATGTTGATTCACCTGCAAAAAAAACGGCCTTTTGGGCTTCTTTAACAGCCCTTTTAGACGCTTCAACAACCTTATTTGCATCCTCAGCAACCATTCCTGAAAGATTTGCTACAACTGTTGCTTCTTGAGATGCAACAACAGCTCCCTTAGCAACATCTGACACTAAAGACATTGAACCTACAAACTTCTTAACTACACTCTCATCATTTGATTCTACTAACTTAAGAGATGATTCTCTAACCCCCTCTAATTTATTAGCAACATCTTCTGTAACCTCGTTAATAATATTTAAAGCTTGATCAACCTTATCTTTTTGATCTAATTTTGTATCGTCTTTTAGATCTAATTTTGTATCGTCTTTTAGATCTAATTTTGTATCGTCTTTTTGATCTAATTTTGTGTCATCTTTTTGATCTGATTGTTCTAACACATTGGATTGAGATTGAATAACATTCAAATTGTTAGAATCTGCAAACATATTTAAATTTACAAATCCAAACAATAATCCATTAATTATTAAATTACTAAATATTTTAGTCATTGTTAATTCTCCTTATTTGAACTATTTATTTTTAACATTTTAAAACATAACTAAATTAGAATCAATACATATTTATACAAAAACAAATAATTAACTTTTTTAATTAAAAACATTATTTAAAAAAAGTCTTTAATAAGGTCTCTAAAACTTAAATTTTACATTAAAATGGGGAGAATGGTATTATTTTATAATAGCTAAATTCATTATTATAAAATAATACATAAAAAATATAATGCAATCATAAACAAAAACAAAGCTAAAAACAAAAATTCTTGAAATTAATACAGTTTAAAAAGTGCAGTATAAAAAAAACGTTGAAAATTAAACAGATTGAAATATATTTATATTAAAGACTAGAAATACTGAGCTTGCAATAACACTAATGATTGAAGGATTATGTCTTGAAAAAAAACACAATTTATAAAATAATAAAGCTATTTAAAATAAGCCTACTGTTTTCATGTTCTTTTTATTCTAAATCAAACAACACAGAAGCAATAAGCGAATTAAAACCAAACTCCGTTGAGATTAAAAAAGGCAGCATCAAAAGAGTGGAAAATCTTGAAAATATTCAAAAATTACAAAAACCCCAGCTCTTGCAAAGTGAAAAAGAAACGGTAATTAAAAAAATTACAAAAGAATTAAATGAAAATGAAAAATTAATTCAAACATTAGGGCCAAACATAGAAATTTTTGCTCAAAAAATAAATACAGATATTCAAAAAATCGAACCTGTTGATCAATTTGGAATAAACAAAAAAACAGTCCCAGAAAACAAAGACCATAACATTGATTTAATATTGCAAAATAATCTGATTAGAAGATTATTTTATTCATCTCTCAATTATGATGAAAATAAAATCAAAAAATTGGCGGCAATACTTGCACAAACATCAAGCTCAAACGGATACCATTACAGTCTTGTTGGATCAATCTTTTGGACAGGATTCAAAATCCAAGAATCACTCGAAAAGACTGTTAATCTTTTAACTAAAAACGAGCAAAGACGCCTAATGTTTAATTTTAAAACAAAAACAGTAAAAAATGTTAAAGAAAATTTTGAAAAACTAATAAATGAAAGAAATGAGTGGATAACAACCGTAGAAAACATTATTAGCGAATATGACAACAATAAAGCGGGAATCAAATCTAATGGAATAATTCTATCAGAAATAATAAGGCTTGGATACGAAACTAAATTCAACCCAGATGAAAGTTTGAAAAACTTAACAAATATTCAAACAATACTAAAAGCCTGTTGTGACCACACACACTACTAATTGGCAGTGTGTGTATATTAAAGTATTAAAGGATTAAATATTGAAAAATAAAAATTTAAAAACATACAATATAGATTTAATTCTTTAATATAATATTATAAAATTAAACTATTATTAGTTGACATATAAAATAATATAATTATAATGTTATTTTATAATAAAATTAATAAATAATAATTTTAATTTATAAGGAAAATATTTTGAGAAAACTTAAAATAAATATGATTAAACTTAACATCATTAAAGTAGCATTGGCTTTAATTTGCATTTCATGTGCACCTGATGGTACACCGAGTTCTGAGCTAAATAGCAAAATCTCAAAAGAGATTAAAGATTTCAACCCTGCAAAAAATCAAGAATATTATAAAGAACCTAAAGCCCTAAAGTTAGAAACAGCCCCCGAATACTTAAAATATCTAGAAGATCAAAAAAATGAAGAAGATGAGAAAATAGCTAAAATTGATTCAAGCTCTGACTTCTTAAATACTTTTGAAATCTCTTCTGGTACCAATCTCAAACTTGACAAAGACGACAATCGAATGCGATTAAAAAGAATAATTTACTCATCTCTGGATTACGAAACACAAAAAATAAATACATTAAAAGAAATTCTTGAAAAACTTAAAGAACAAACTTATAAGCAAAAAAATGAAAAAATTAAAGACTTTTTTGCGCAAATAGTAATAGGCATGCAAAAAGCAATAGACAAAAACACTGCAAGCTTGGAAAAGAATAAAAATTCAAATCAAAAAGAAAAAGAAGAAGAAAAAGAAGATGCGCTAATAAGAGCAAAAGAGTTATTAAACAAGAAAGAAGAATTTGCAAAAAGATTAAACGCAATAATTCAAGCTTACAAACAAAATCATGAAAATATTCAAAAAGATATGCAAAAATTAGCAGACTACATACATGAACATTACGAATACTTTGACTCCTTTAAACAATTTTCTTACCAATAAAATTAAAAATTAATACATTACACTTGAAATTTTTATCAAAAGAGAAGTTAATTCTTCTCTTTTTTTTTTAATTTATAAGGAGAATATTTTGAAAAAACTTAAACTAAATATGATTAAGCTTAACATCATTAAAGTGGCATTAGCTTTAATTTGCATCTCATGTGCACCTGCTGGTACACTCGGCCCTAAACTAAACAATGAAATCTTAAAAAAAAATAAAGATTTCAACCCCTTTGAAAGGCAAATTTGAAAATCATACAGTCACAAGAACTCAAAAGCACACAAAATCTAAAGAGCGAACAATCTCAAGAACTCAAAATTTTAAACCTTTAAAGAAAGATCCTAACAAATAATATCTACTCAAAAGAATAAAAAATTCTAAGATGCTAAAAATAGACCTAGAAAATCATAAAAAAGAAATCAAAAAAGAATTACCCAATCTAAATCAATAAAAAGCAAAATGCTGCTAAGCAAAACAGAACAATGATTAAAATTAAAACAAGAATTTGCAACAATTTTAAACACAATAATTAAAGCTTAAAACCAAAATAATAATAATATTAAAACTGATGCAGAAAAACTAAAATGCTAAGTAGAGAAAGCTTAAGAAAACTTTAAGCTTTTTGGCTAAACTACTAATACTAACAAAAATTAATTAATAACATTAAACTTAAATATTTTAAAAAAGAGAAGTTAATTCTTCTCTTTTTTTCTAAACTCATGTAAACTAATATAATTATAATGTTATTTAATATTAAATTAATAAATACTGATTTTAATTTATAAGGAGCATACTTTGAGAAAACTTAAAATAAATACTATTAAGCTTAACATCATTAAAGTGGCATTAGCTTTAATTTGTATCTCATGCACGCCTACTGGTATACTAGGCCCTAAACTAAACAATGAAATCTTAAAAAATAAAGATTTCGACCCTTTGAAAGGCAAATCTGGAAATCGCACAGTCACAAGAACTCAAAAGCACACACAATATAGAGAAAAAACAGTCTCAGTAACTAGAAGAATTTAAAACTTGAAAAACAAAATCTTAGTACTAGCAAAAAAGAAGTTAAAGAATTTCTGAATTGGTGTAGCACTGAGCATTAAAATAGAAATAGAAGATCATAGAAAATGAAATAAAAGAAGAATTACCCAATCTAAATCAAGAAAAAGCAAAATGCTGCTAAGCAAAATATAAAAAAATTAACAAAATTAAACTTAAATATTTTTAAAAAAGAGAAGTTAATTCTTCTCTTTTTTTTAAAACTCATTTAAACTAATATTGTTATATTATTAGTTTATATTAAAATTAGTATATACTGATTTTAATTTATAAGGAGAATTTTTTGACAAAAATTAAACTAAATATGATTAAGCTTAACATCATTAAAGCGGCATTAGCTTTAATTTGTATTTCATGTGCACCTGCTGGTATACTCAGCCCTAAACTAAACAAGGAAATCTCAATCTTTGAAAAAAACAAAGATTCAAAACCCTCCAAGAAAGATTCTAAAAAATATGAAGCCAAAAGGCTAAAAGCATTGGTTAAGCAATTGGAAGCTCAAAGAGATCTAGAAGACAGAGAAATAGCTAAAATTGATTCAAAATCTGATTTTTTGAGTACTTTTGAAATCTCCTCTGATTCGGATATGAAACTCTCAGAAGACCAACGAATAGCATTAAAAAGAATTATTTACTCATCTCTGAATTACGAAACACAAAAAATAAATACATTAAAAGAAATTCTTGACAAACTTAAAGCGTATTATTTTAGTAACAAGCAACATGTAAAATTTATGAATCACCCCGCACTGTCTATTCAAATAACAATAGAAGAATTTGAAAAAGAAATAAAAGAAACATTACCCAATCTAAATCAAGAAGAAGAAAAGCTGCTAAACTACATAGAAAAGTTATTAAGATTAAAAAAAGAATTTGCAAAAAATTTAAACACAATAATTCAAGCTTACAACCAAGATTTAAAAAACATTAAAACTAATGATGAAGAACTAATACACTGCGTACAGGAAGCTTACAAAAACTTAAAGTTTGAAGATCTCACAAATTACTAATACTAACAAAAATTAATAAAATTAAACTTAAATATTTTTTAAAAAAGAGAAGAATTAATTTCTCTTTTTTTTAAACTCATTTAAAGCAATATAATTATATTATTGTTTATTATTAAATTAATAAATACTGATTTAATACATAAGGAGAGGATTTTGAAAAAACCTAAAATAAATATAATTAAACTTAACATCATTACGGCAGCAATAATAACTTTAATTTGCATCTCATGCAAGCCTAATAGCACACCCCTTGAGCTAAAAAACGAAATCTCAAAAAACATTAAAGATTTAAAGCCCTTGGGCCAAAAATTGCAAAATCGCATAATATTAATATTGCAAAAAGACACGGGCTGTAAAAATCAAAAAGACACAGACTACAAAAAGCAAAAAGAAGCCTCAGGAACTCAAAACTTCAACCCTTTAAAAAATGAAGTACTCAAAAAATCTACAAAAGAAAAATTACAAATAATAAGTACTAACTTAGAAAATCAAAAAGCTCAAGAAGACAGAGAAATAGCTAAAATTGCTGCCTCAAATTATGATTTTTTGAGTACTTTTAAAAACTACCCCGATAAAGAAATTCCTGAACACAGACGCATGCAATTAAAAAGAATGATTTACTCATCTCTGGGCTATGAAAAACAAAAAATAGAAGCATTGAAAAAAAATCTTGAAAAATCTAGTGAAAAAGACAAATATGAAATTCAAGAATTGCTTGATTCATTAATAACTATTCAAATCAACCTAGAAAACTCTCAAGAAATAATAAAATTACACAATCAGCCAACTGAAGAAGAAGGCAAAAAGTTACTAAAAGAAGCAGGCAGACTATTAGACATAAAAGAGCAATTTTCAAAATATTTCCACGAACTAATTGAATATTGCAATTAATAAGTTTTAAAAAAATAAGAATTAATTCTTCTTTTTTTAAAATCACTTAATCTAAATTCAAATTACTCAATCTAAATTCAAAATCTAAAATTCAAACAATAATGGTTTTTTTTTATTTAAAGTTTAAATTTAAACTTTAAATAATTTGATATACATTTGTAATATGTACTAAAAATTATTTTGTATCGCGCATTATTACATTTCTATAAAAGGAGAATATTTTGAAAAAAAATGACCTAATATTAGCCAATATTATCATTAAAACACTTCTTTTGTGCTCTTGTAGCTTGTTTCAAGGAACAATAACCCAAAGAATATCAACAGAAATAAAAAAATTTAAAGAAAAGGTAGAACAATACAAAGACCAAATTGAAGATTCTGATCAATTTGGAATGAAATATTCAGTCTTTAACGCAGACACAACTGCCCTTCAGCTTGGCAAGCTTAACTCAGACTCAAAAAAAGACGAGAGAAGACTATTTTACTCTTCTCTAGATTACAATAAAGAAAAAATTGTAAACTTTGGCAAAATACTCACACAACTTTACAAACAACAAAAACAACAATACCATCAACTAATAGAAGAAGTTGTTAAAACAGGATTTAGCATTCAAAAACAAATTGAAGAAACAATTTTAAAAGTCTCTCAAGACGCAGATGAATTAAAAAGACTAGGCAAAGAAAATCTAAAAACTCTTGAGACTGCAACAAAAGAACTTTTTGAAATAAAGCAAAATTGGATCAAAAAGGTAGATGAAATTATTTTAAGTTACAACCAAAATTCAGAAAAAATCAAAGAAGATGCTCAAAAGCTAGCAGAACACATTAAATATAAAATCAAAAAGGAACAATATGACACAACAGCTGCTACCAAAAAAATAAAAGAAATATTAAATCCTTATTACAATTTGCCAAGCTTAAAAATACTTGAGAATAAAATTTAAAATGCATTTTATAAAAGGAGAATATTTTGAAAAAATACAAATTAAGATTTACTAATATTGCAACAATGGCGCTATTTTTGTGTTCATGTAATTTAACTGGCTCAAAACAAGAACTTGTCGAAAAAATAGAAAAAATAATAAAGCCTGAAGTAGAAAAAATAGAAAGCGACAAAAAGGAAGAAGAATTAACATTTGACGAAATTAAAAACGTTTTTAATTTCGTTCAAATAAGCTTAGCATTTGATGAAGTTAAAAAAGTTTTTAATTCTGTTCAAAGAAGCGATGAGGTTTGCAAAGATTACAGAAGACAGTTTTATTCATCTCTTGAGTACAATAAAATAAGAATTACAAAATTAATAGAAATTTTTAATAAAGCTTTAACACAAAAGGCTGAGACTGCATATTTGATTCGCTCAATAATCGAGAGAGGATCAAGTTTTGTTCAAAATCCAATAGAAATTGCCATTCTTGACATACACAAAAGAAAAGATGATCTTATTGACTTTAAGAGCAAAGAAAAATTAAAAGATGTTAAAAATAAAATTAATAAAATTTTAGCAATGAGACAACAATGGATCAAAAACATAGACAAAATTATTATCACTTACAATGATAATAAAAATCTTCAAAATAACTCAGAAGAATTAGAAACTTACCTAAAGACAACTTATGAGAATATATTAAAGCCAGACTCAAACGAAATTTACGATTTAATGATAGAAATTGGAAGAGAGTTGCAAGAAAACTTATAAACATGCCACAAAAAAGAGCAAAAGCCTTTGCTCTTTTTTTTATTTTTATTTATTTATTTATAATTATTTATAATTATTGATTATTTTATAATTTGAACTAGATTTTTAATTATTAATAATTATTAATTAATTTTAATTAATTTTAATTATTAAAATTCATTAAAAAGAAATCGAGGAATAACATTTTGAATATAAAATCATTAATACGCTTAAAGTGTGCAGTAGCCTTGCTTTTATCTTCTTGCACGGTTGATGCTAACCTAAACGAGGATTATAAAAACAAAGTGGGAGAACTTCTCAAAAGCACAGCAGACGGAAAAGAAACAGTAAGCATTAACACGGGCTCAAATACTAATAAACAAGCAGAGCTTGAAAAACAAACAAATTTAGCAAAAAATAAAAAATTGCAAATTCCAAATCACCAGGCAAACCCAATAAATTTGCCCAAAGATAGTAAAAACATTCCAAAAATAAAATTGGGAGTTAAGCCTGGAAAACCAGCACCAAATGCTACTGCTCAACAAGCTAAGCCTTTAAACCCGGCGGCATCCACTTCTACTCCTTCAAGAGTTAAGCCTTTAAAACCAGCAGCACCAAATGCTACTGCTCAACAAGCTAGACCTTTAAAACCGGCAGCAAATGCTACTCAACAAGCTAAGCCTTTAAAACCGGCAGCAAATGCTACTACTCAACAAGCTAAGCCTTTAAAACCGGCACCAACTCCTCCAAAAGTTAAGCCTTCCTCTAGGGGAATAATAAAAACTTCTGGCAAAAAAAATGGTAAAAATGCCTTAATGAACGCTTTTAATCAATCAACAAACCAGACAAACTTACAAAGCAATAACTCTTCTTTAATGTTTAATCAAGCTCAACCAAGCTTTGTTCAAGCATCTTCTAAAATACAAGCAGCAAAAGATAACCTTCTTAGAGCAATCTCTGAGCAGCAAAACAAAATAAAAAACAACACATTTAGAGAAACTCACAATCAATTCAAAATGAGAGATACTGCATTTACTCTATTAGACGTTATTTCAAACATTTCAAGTTTTAATCGGGGTTACGCACCACAGCTTAGCTCTAATACACAAGAAGCACAAAATGAAAGAAATAAATTCTATGCAATGATGGATTTTGATCAATTTAAAACCGAACAATTCGGATCAATAATGGAAATCCTTTACCAAGACAATCAAAATCACGACTTAATTAGATCATTAATAATATCAGGACTTGGAATAGAAATTTCTTTCGAGCTTGCACTAGAAGAATTAGAGAAAAAACTTGAAATCTTTAACCAAGAATACTTAAAAAGTCAAATCAACGGCTTTGAATTTGAAACTAAGATTAAAGAGCTTGACTTAAAATTAAATACAATATTAAGCAAAAGAAAAGAATGGTCAAGAAGCGTTGAAAGCCTTATTGCAAATACAAGCTCTAATGCAAACTTAAAAGATCCTAGCGCTTTAGCACAATACATTCAAGCAAGAAATTATTCAGACAACATGCAAAATGCCAGAGAAGCTGTTCTTGAATCATACATTAGAATAACAGAATTAAAATAAATTATTTAAAAAATAAAAATAAAATATTATTACAACTATTTAATCAAAGAAGAGGCTCTGTCTCTTCTTTTTCATGTTGTTCAATTTTAAATTTGAACTAAATTTAAGTAATTAAGTATTACATTTAAATAATTAAAATTACTTAAAATTTTTATTAAAGGATCAAATTTTGAACAAAACAAAATTATCAATATTTATAACATTGGGAATAATAACTCTTTTTTCTTGCAAGCTAAACTATGAAGAGAGCAAAACCAAAGTAGCAAGCTTTAAAGAAATAAGTCAAGATCAATCAAATAGTCAAAAAGCAATGGAAAACGAAGAACATCAAAGACCAACAAAAAACTTAAACATTCTAAGCAAAGACAAAGAACAATTAATAGACAAGCTTTTTGAAATCTTGGCAAGAGAAATGTCAATCATAAAAAAAGAAAAGCTTCAAACAGAAATACCAAGCCAATTTGGACTAAAAAACAGCATGTTTGAATTAATCAATGTTTACAAAACAAACCCTAAGAATGGCGAAAAACTTAAAGAAAAAATGAACTCCGGGTTAATAGAATCTCAAAAAATGAGAAGACAATTTTATTCATCACTAAGCTACAATACCACTGACATTTTTAATTTAGCAGAGATTGTAAATAAGCTTTACCCAAACCCAAAAAATCAAGACACAATAAAAAAAATATCAGGTGGCATCCGAATTCAACAAGCATTTGAAGTTGCACTCGAAGATTTAGCAATAAACATGGACAAGCTGAGAGCAGATACTTTTAGTAAAAGTACTCTAGAAGAAATTTACAATGTAATAGAAAGTTTAATAGAAATAAAAAAAGAATGGCTTAGTACAATAGAAACACTAATTCAAAGTTCAAACTCCACCTTAGAACTACAAAATAATAAAGAAAAACTAAAAGAGCATATAAACGAGCTTTATCAAGACAAAATAATTTCTTTGTGCTTGAAAGCAGAGCAAGCATTAATTAATTTAGACACTTTATTTAATAATAATAATAATTAGAAAATTTCTCAAAAAATAAAACTTTTAAACCGAAGAGGGCTTTTGCTCTCTTTTTTTTGATTTTTTTTTGTACAATAACAATTTTGAATTAAGTTTATTAATTGGGTAATTAAAATTATTAATTAATATTAATTACTTAAAATTTTTATTGAAGGATAACATTTTGAAAAATAATAAATTAATCACAATATTTTTATTGTATGCATTAACTGCACTAATTTTTCTCTCTTGTTCGCTAGAGATTCAAGAAAACCAAGAAGAAGAAAATAGTAAAGAAAAAACACTAAAATCTGAAAAAGATTCATCAGACATTAAGCAGGCGTCCCAAAGCGCTAAAGAAAACAAACCAATAAACAATCTGCTTGGCGCAATTAATGATTTAAAAAATCCACCAAAAAAAGCAGCTGGCAATGCTAAAAACAACCCAAATTTAGCAGCTTTTAAAAACCCTAATAATGCTAATGCTTCAGCAAAAGCAGTAGATCCTGAAGTTCAAGCACTAATAAAAGAAATCTCAGAAAGAGCTACAAATATTATTCAAATAGGTGAGCTTGATGCTAAAGAAGTTGAGCCTGCAGATCAATTTGGAATGAAAGCTGAAATATTTAGTAAAATATTTTTTAATGCAAATTCAAAAGTAAACTTTGACGACAACCAATATAAAGATGAGAGAAGAATGCTTTACACATCTTTAAATTTCAAAAAAGAGACAATTAAAAATCTTGGAAAAATTTTGTCAAAACTTGCTCAAGATTCAAATTACCGAAATTTAGTTAAAGAAACTCTCATAAACAGAGGCTTTGGCATTCAATTAGCAATGGAAGAAATTAGCGCAAAAATATTAGATATAAAAAGCAAGCTACAACAGCTAAACAAATCTAATTTGAAAACACTAGACACAGAGTTTAAAAAACTTATGCTACTTAAATCAAGATGGCTGCAAGATGTAGATAATATTATTAAAGAATACAATGCTAGCAATGAATTGCAAAATGACCTTGCAAAATTAAATGCCAACATAGAATCAAAAAATTCAAAACAGCAATTCTCAGACATTCACAACATCATTTTACATACAATAAACACAACTACCAATATTCTTGCCCCAATTAAGTAGTATTGGTCTGTAATCCAAAAGAAAGAGATGTCTAGCAATCTCTTTCTTTTTTTTACATTTATTTAACAACTAATAACTTTTTTAATAAAATTTATTAAAAAAGTTATTTAAAAATAATAAAAACAATTGTTATTATCATATAATAAATTAATTTAAATTAATCTAAAAGCAGTAATATTATTTGTCCATTGAATTCATAGATTTGTTCATTGAATTCATAGATTTTTTGTTTGAATTCATAGATTTTTTCATTGATTTCATAGGCTTTTTCATTGATCTCATAGATTTATCTGGCATTGGAGTTGTAACTTTTAAATCAGAATCGTGAGAATTTTTCATTTCATCTGAAAGATTTGTAGTTTCACAAGCAACAAATAATATTAAACCTAAAAATACAGAGTACATTAATTTTGTCATGACTTAGTCCCCCTTTATTTAGAATAATTATAATTTTAAATTATTATTTTGTAATAATCAATATTAATTAATTTTTTATTTTAAAATAAAAAATTATAAAATGATTTATAAACTATTGATAAAATCTGTATAAAATGATATCTTATGTAAATAAATTGGACTGGGGAATAAGTAAATACTTATATGTATAAGGCTTGAGATATTTTAAAAAAAAATTTAAACAATATTAAAAGAGATAAATATGAATGCATTTAAAAAAAATCTAATTTACAAAAGTAAGTATACAAATCCTTTAAACCCTGTTCTTTGTACAGAGTTTTACATTAGAACTTACAATACAGATTCAAATGCAAAAATTGAAATAAAATCAAAAGCAAAGTATTTAGACCAATACGACAACATTTCACTTACAAAAGGCAAAATAAAATCAATAAGCATACTAGCTCACAAAAACCACATGGATAAAAAAGGTTTAAAAAACCTGCTTCAATTAAAAAATCATGAAGATTTTATTCATTTTTACGAAAATAATTACATAAGATGTTGTTTAAATTTCGAAGATAAACAAAAAAGGGAAATTAATTTAATGCCCTTGTTTCATTACCACAGTTTATTAAGCATAAACAAAGCAATCTTAAACAAAGACAAATCTGGCGATTTGCAATTTGGAAGCTCATTTTACGTATCAACCAACTACAGCTGGAAATATCTAAACTTTACCAAATTTCAAAAAAGCTTAAATAAAATTAAACTTATCTACTCACCTTATTCTGGTAAAAAATATTACATTAAGCTTAGTCAAAACATTTACGATACACTAAAAATACTAACCAATGCTTCAAAATTGAAAGAATTCATTAAATAAGCCCAAATAAATAAATTAATTATTAAACACTTCCCACACACGTTTCAAAGAGGCTCTAAGCTTTGAGTCCTCTTTGTATAAATTTAATAAGCAAATAAAAAATTCATCTTTTTAAAATGTGAGCTATACTTTAAGAATAAGTATTTAATACTTATTTATCAAAATTTAGCTTTATTTAAAATATAAAAACTACTTTTTAACTACCTCCAAAGAAGTTCTGTTTATATTAAAAGAACTTCTTTTTGTCAAAATTAATGTCTCATTTATTTTTAATATTTTTAATCTAATAAAACTTAAAACAAGTTATTAATATTTATTAATAGTGTATAATAAAATAAAGGATAAAGAACAAAAAAATGGCTAAAAAGGTTGTTTTAATCTTACTAGGAATTCTGATCTTATCTTGTGGACCGTTTATAAACAAAGAACAAATAATAAAAGAGGAAAAATCCAAAGAGCAAATAATTAAGGTAAAAAAACCCGCAGCAAAAATAATCTCTATAGCATCAATTCAAAGAATAGAAATAAGACAATCAAATCAAAACCCAACAAAGATTGAGGATTACTACAAACAAGCTTACCCGATTCAAACATTCACTCTTGATTTTAGCATCAACAGAGAAAAAGAGTTTCAGCAAGCAGAAGATAAAATATTGCCCTCACAAGGCAAAGTAGAATCTTTGAGCATCCTAATAAATCAAGAATTGGTAGACTCAAAAAAATTAACTTTCAAAAAACTAAAAGAGATTCAAGATATTGAGAATTTTTTCCAAAATCAAGAACTTTTATTTGTTTTAAACCTTAAAGATCAAAAAACTAACAATATTATTAACATTATGCTCAATCCCCCAAACGACATTTCAAAACCTAAAAATCATGTATTATTAGGCCTTAAAGACATAATTAAGAGTGGAGTAAACGAACAGTACTTAAATCCTATCTATAGATTTCAAATAAAAAACAAAAAAGATTACCATTCAATAGATTACAACAAAGTGTCTATTAGCGAAAACAATATAAAGCTAGACTTATTGCCTCACAATCAAATATTTAAAATGAATAAAAATTTCACTCAAATCTTAGAAATACTAACAGACATAAACAGCCTAAAATCGGTAATTCAAAAAGAATATATCTAACAATAATTGCTCTTTAAAATAAAGCCTATTTAATTGATAATTTAAATTATATATTATATAATTAAGTTTAAATTGCTTAGGTTAAAGGAATGATTAAATGATTAAAAAAATAATATGTACTTCGTTTTTAGTATTTATAATGTCTTGTAGTGCAATTGGTCGTGGAATTTTAATAGATTCTCTTGTTAAAGGCGTACAAAAAGAATTAGAACAAGAAAAAAAAGACGAAGAAAAGAAAAAGTTATGCTCAAAGTGCACAGAAGAAGAATATATTGAAAACGATTTTGAAGAAGAAGAAGACACTGAGTAAGTTTTAAGACAATTAAATTTGTTTAGGCTTTAGGCTTTTGAAAACATCTTATTGGTTTAATATTTAAAATTTCAAGCTTACATTAAAGTATTAATATATTCAAAGGAACATCGAATGTAGCCCGATGTTCTCCTTTATAATAATAAATCTGAAAAATTTAAAGTATGCTGTACACTTAGTACAAAGCAAATCCTTTGTATCAATAAAAACAAAGGTGATGCCTAAAGAGTTTAGGAAAACAATTTAAAAAGCACAGCAAATACTAAAACACAACACTTCAAACAAACCAAAGGGAAAAATTAAATTTTATTTCTAAATAATAAAAATAAAATTTAAAAAAATAATATAAAATATATGGTACCCCCCCTTAAATCCCCTTAAAAGGGGATTTTTTATATTTTTTGATTAAAATCTACCAAAATGTGGTATAATGATTCTCAATATTCTTGTTTTAAAAGGAGCTTAAGGCTTTGAAAAGCAAGCTTGAAAAAGTTTTAAATAAATTATTAATACCTGCATTGCTACTAATTATTAGCTGTAACCCCAACATGGATACAAATGAGCAAAACAAAGCCTTAAACGAACAGAAATTAAAAAATGCTTCAGAAGTTGTTAAAAATAGCTTAAAGATTGAATCAGACCTTGTAAAAGAGCCTGAAGCAGGAATAAATCAAAATACAGCTCCTATTTTAGAAATTGAAAAAATTGATTCTGGCATACAAGAATTTCTCTTAAAAGCTGGAGTTGAAAACGAAAGCTTAATACCATTAGAAATACTAGAAGAGACAAATTTGGCAAAAACAGAAGAAGAAATTGCAAAAATACAAGAAAAATTACTTTTAATCGGAGCTTCTGATGAAATCACAACTGGAGAATTGGACCAAGATGCGCAAAAATCCTTACAACCAACTACAATAGAATTTAAAATTCTAACCACCACCCCACCAGAAAGCTTAGAAGAGCAAGAAATACTTAAAAAAGAAGAAGAGATTAATGCTAACAAAAATGAAATCTTTGAGCAAAGGGAAAAAAATAGCTCTTTTAGCGAAATTGCAAAAACTCCACCACAAAATCAATTCCCAAAACAAACCATACACTCAAAACAAACCATACACTCAAAACAAACCATACACTCAAAACAAATAAGCAACTTTAAATCAAAAGAATACACAAATAAAGCAAGAGAATCACTAGATAAAGCACTAAATGCAATTAAAATTTTAGAAAAATCTGGAGATTTTGAGACTGGAAATTTACTAAAAGATCAAGAAAACTACGAAAACAAAGCAAAAAGCTTGCTTGAGAATCACAGCAATCTTGAAAAGAGAGAAAAAATAAAAAATAAACTTCTCAGAGAGCTTGAAAGAGTAGAACTTATTTTTGAAGACACTAAAGATCCTTTGGGCACAAGCACTATAAAGCAAGTAATAGATGCTGCCGGCAAATGGCAAAAAAAAGAAAATTTAAGTCAAATAAACTGGGACTTAGGCTCAGACTTTCATCCAAACCCAACCCTTTACAACAAGTCATTGGCTAGAGAGTATGAAATTTTAGCTGAAAAATTTAGCAAAGTAAAAAAGGAATACAAAAACACAAAAGAACAACTAAAGCTTAACTTTAACCTAAAAGACCAAAACATCAGCAAAATAGTTACCGCAACAACAGAGTTTGCAAACCATTTAAAAAATTTAATCTTACTTGTAGAAAAAAATCATTAAATCAGGCAGTAGGACCCGTTTTCCCAGTAGTAGTTGTTGGCGCACCACTGCTATTAACATAAGTTAGAGTACCAGAACTGTGCACATGATTTTCAAATTTAGTTCCATTAATCTTTAAATTGCCTTTAATCTCAATGTTTTCTACATCAATAATCAATTTTTTAGCTTTAAATTTTATGTTTTCGCTTTGTGCATCAAACTCTTGCAAATTCACCTTAAGCTTATCAAGCTTAATGCCAATTTGCTTAGGACTAATAACACTTAAAATGTAAAAATAATTTTTGTCAAAATGATTATTATCATTTTCTTGGAAAATATTAAAATTACTTTGAAGCAAAACCACTTCATCTTTTTCTGCTAAATCAAGATTAAAGTTAGATATATTTCTAGTACTAATCTCTAAGCCTTCATACTCTTTAATAACAACAATACCCGTTTGAGTTTCATTATCAAAACTTTTAATAATACCTATTCTGCAAATAAAAACATTCTCAAAGAGAAACTGCTTTAAATAGCTAGCAGAAGAACCTTTTAAACTGCCTGACTTATGAAAATAATTATTACTCATACATGCATTCCTTTTTTCTCCTCACAGTAAAGCTCAAGATTTAAAATACACTCTCTAGTGCTACTTAACCTTGCACTAGTATTTTTAACCTTGCAATTAATGTTATTTGCGTGCCTGTCTTTAAAGCTTAGACTCTCTCCAATCTTAATATTGTGAGTAAACATTACTTGAGCCTGGTAAAAGCTTAAACCGGAAATCTGAGAAGCTTTAAAATCTCTCTGGGGCACAAAAAGAAGTCCGTAATCTTCAAGCCTTTTGGACTGACTAGAAATAAATTTTCCAAAATTCGTAAAAATAAATTTCAAATCAACATCTTGACTGGAGCTTGAAGCCTCAACAACAACAAAGTGAACGTATCCTTGCCGAATTAAGTATTCTATTAATCCCTCAGGCGAATTACAAGCAAAACTTTGATCAATAATTCTTACTTTTTCAAGCTCACTCATAGAAAAAATTGCTTTATCCTTAAACACATATTTTATTGCATCAGCAACAGTGCTGCCTTTGAAATTTTTATACTCAAACGTTCTCTCTTTAAAGGTAGCCTTGGAGAAAAGGTAAAGTTCACACTCAAAACTAAAATTCTCAAACCCACCAATTCTTTCAACAGGTGCCCCCAAATACCCAGCAAAAATAAACTCATAATCTTGCAGGTGAGCAAACTTCTTATAATAAATTTTTACAATATCTGCAGTCTTAAAATCTGAAAAGTTTAAAGGTACATTAAAAATTTGAAGTTTGGCCTTTTTGCCAACTATTAAATTATTCAAAGCAGAATATGTATTTTGAATAACAATATTTAAATCCGGAACACCGTTTTGAGTAACAATAACAACTCTAGGCCTAATGCCTTTAAAGTTTTCCCCAATGCTTTTTTTAAAATCAACTGAATTATAAAATTCAATCTTAAAATCGTATTGAAATATTAACATCTTTTTTAAATAAAACTCCTTTAAAAATTCAAACCCAATTGAAAACCAGATTTATAAATCAACATTAAAAGCAAAATTTAATTTTTAGCCTTGCTGTGATTTATAAATCACAATCACTACAACTTCTACTCCTGTAAACAAGATCTTATGATTAATGCCCAAGACATTGTTTGAGCCTACCTTTTGAATAAAAAGGCTTATTTGTTTTTCCAATTCTTCAAAAGATTTCTGCTGATTTAATATAAAATTGAAAACTTTAACCTTAACAATTTCATTATTTTCAACAACATAAGAATTTAGAGTAAAAGCTAAGCAAATAAATAAAATAAAAATTAAAAAAAATTCTCTCACTAACCACTAACCTACCTTAAACTTACAAATGACCTGCTAACTGCTCTTTTTTACTTTATAAATCACCATTACAGAAAGGCCATTAAAAGTTATACTGTGCTCAATGTTTAAAATATTCTCAGATCCTATTTTATCAATTGTATTTTGTATTAAACTTTCAACAGAAAAAACAGAACGATCTTCGGCTAAATTGCCACTAATTTGTATTTCTTCGTATAAGAACTTAACTGCAATCTCTTCATCATCTTGAAGATCGTAAGAATATAAATTAAAGCTTAAAATAAGAAAAGAAATTAAAATTAATTGACGCATTAATATTCTCCAAATAAAAATTATTTTAGCTTGACAAGCTTTAAAATAAAATAAAAATTATTTTAATTAAAAAATTTAGTTAAATTCACATTCTAAGAAATCAAAAAACTAATCTCAAGGTTTTAAGCATTGTTGCTAAACAAACTACATTTGCTCTCTTATTAGTATTAGTAGTCTAAGTCGTCACTGTCCAGGTCGCCGTTTAAATCATCACTTTCCAGGTCACCATTTAAATCATCACTTTCCAGGTCGCCGTTTAAATTATCACTATCCAGGTCGCCGTTTAAATCGTCACTATCCAGGTCGCCGTTTAAATCGTCACTATCCAGGTCACCGTTTAAATCATCACTTTCTAGGTCACCGTTTAAATCATCACTTTCCAGGTCGCCGTTTAAATCATCATTTTCTAAGCCTTCCAAAAACTCATCGTCTGCCCGGTTTAGATTATATTTGTTTAAGATTCGCTTTTTGTCACATTGTTTCAAACCGTTTAAGCTTCTTAAAGTTTCAAAGTTTGATGAATTTGATCTAAGAGGCTTTTTGTTAGCTTTACCCCTTGAAGACTTTAAGCTTTTTTGATTATCATCTATTCTTTTTTGAATCTTTGCACGAGATTTTACATTCTTAAACCTAGATTGAAAATAGTTTTCTAGAAAAAGAGCTTTTTTAATATTTCTCTCTACAATAAGTTTTGTATATTCCGGATTTTCAATAAACTTTTTGTTTTTGTAATTTCTTGTTAAATTTTTATATTTTCTCAAGATCTTCAAAAGTGGTAATTCCACCTCTTTTTGAAATCTGCCCTTAAGCTTATTTTTTAGTATTTTTTGAAGATTGTCACAATAAGCATTCAACTTGTTAAGCCTAGCTTTTACTTCTTGCATTTTAATGCTTGCGGCTTTCCCTTGGGATTTGATTAAAATACCATCATCAACATCATACATTAATACATAAGCTAAATCTATGTCTCTTTTAAAATTCCATTTTTTAAAATTAAATGGCCTTGCCACACTTGCATGTGTTGTAAAAACAATAAACGAAACAAATATCAAAATAAACTTAAATTGTCTCACTAATATATTCTCCCAATACTTGAGTTATGTTTAATTAATATTTTAACCTTTATAGGTTAAAATATTAAACGTTTTGCAAATTTTTACTTGCAGACTAACTTCTACTTCTTCTAAATAAACTGTGTCTTTTAGTTTTAATGAATTAATACTTACCACCTCGTGAAATCCTAGCGAAGGGCTGTACATACTGTAGTAAACCCCTAAGCTAAATCTGTTTCTAAATTGCATTTTAATAAAATTACTATTAAATTCTAAAGCACTGTTCATAAAAGGAGTCTCTCTTAGCACTCTTAGTAAAGTTTTGTCATAAATAGATGACAAAATGCCTTTATTTATTGTTACAATCTCAGGCCTTGTTGTAATGTTAAAGTTTACATATTCGCTTTTTTTGTTTGTAAAATCAATTACTGCGCGCTGTGAGCTTATGCTTGAGAGATTTTCTTCTATTAGGTCGTGCTTTACAAAAATAAAAAACAATTGGGGAATGTACCCAAGTCCTTTAAAATCAAGCCTTGGAAAAAGTAAAACAAAATTAGAAATGCTTACTAAGCTTGAAATTTGATTTACAACCTCTTTTATTAACTTGGTAGTTTGCTTTTTAATCACTTAAAACCTCACCAATTACTAAAAAGTCTTTTTTTAACTTAAGGCATTCTAGAATCATCATCATCATCACTCATTCCTCTTGAATTAAATCCACCTCCACCATCTCTTAAAACATTTGTCATGTACTCAACCAAAGGCAAACTCTCAAATGCTTGCGCAAACAGATTTCCAAGATTTGAAAAAGTATTTCTTAAAGGATCTAATACACTGCTTGTAAAATCGTAAGCTTTAGCCCACTCCAAAAGTTCTAAAGTTTTTTCTAAGAGTGGATCAAGCTTTGGCTCAAAGACGCTGTTTATTATTTTACTGCTATTTAAAACCTCAGGCTCACCTTTTGCCTGACTTTTTAGAAAAACTGATTGCTTGTTAAAACTTAAAAATTCTTCTAAATTACTCTCAGATTTTAAAAAATCACCAATTAGGCTAATGGCTTTTGAATCATTTTTTGCATGACCTTCGTTTTTCAATCTTTGTGCAAGCTCAACCATAAATGAGAAATCATTTAAATTTGAATTTTGCAAACCTTGAAAAACATAAAGTTTTCTTAAAAAATCATTTCTCTCAAACTCTGTTTTAAAAGATCTTTGATCTTTTAGCATTTTATTTGCAATTTCTTTTTGACTCTCTTTGCAAACAAAATTTTCAAGACTTAGCTCAGGATTCTTTTTGTCTTTTAAATTTTTAAATTCCTTTAAAAATTTAAAATCATTAAAACTATTTTTTACATCCAAAAAATCATCAAAACTTAGATCTTTTAAAAGATTTTTAAAAGACTTTAAATTTTGAAACAAAGACTTACTGTTTTCAATTTTCAAAAAAGGTTCTTTTAAACCTTCTTGTGAAGCAAGTTTAAGACGAGTCTTTTCAAAATTGGAATTTAATCTAAAATCTTTTAATCTGCCAGTTTGATCTTTAAAAGAGTTGTTAGTTAAATTTTTTTTAAAAGTATTTTTAATGTTTTCAGTTTTAAAGTATGAATACTTATTGCTAGAGCTTAAATCTAGGCTTTCTAATTCTGGCTTCAAATAAGATTTAAGATCACTTGTTTTAAAAGCTTGGCTCATTTTGTCTTTTGAAGAATCCAAATCTTTTAAAACACTTTCTAGACTGTTTTTCTTGAAGTCTGGGCAAAAGTGGTCCTTACCCAAAAGACTGCTTTTACTAAAAGTGTTTAAAGGGTTAAAACTTACTGATTTTTGATGAATGTTGTAGTTTTTAAGGCTTTTAAAGCTTTTTAGTCTCTCAAGGCTTGAGGATAAAAAATCTTTACTACTTTTTGGAAAAAAATTAATCTCACTTAAAAAATTTTCAAGCCTTAAGTTTAAAAGCTCTTTTTTCAAATTACTCTTAGTGGCATTTCTGTCAAGCACGCCTTCTAATGTGACTTGAAATTTATCATTGCTATTTTCTTCGTACATAAAACCCTTTAAAACTTGCTGCTAGCAGGCAAAAACTTCTCGTAGATTTCCTTGTTAAGCTTTAAATTAGCAGCTCTTGTAACTTCTAAAAGCTCTTTGTAGCTCATTTTTTTAACATCTTTGTACGTACAAATGCCCATTACAATAGGAAAATAATACTTATTAGCCTCTTTTGTCAAATATTCTATGTATTTGAAATAATTGGTTGCAATCTCTGAGTTATTCATTAAAACCTTCTTGCAATAAAGATTTGGGATTAGCTTTTAGAGAATCTTCCTGATTTAAACTTGAAGAATTACTACTTGTAATTAAAAAATCATAACTCCACCGATTGTCAATGTAGTCATACTTAATGTAATCACCGTTTCTGTCTTGAAAACTTTCAATGTAAACCAAACCAGGCTTTTTGAATCCTTCTATTGTTTCAAAAAGTGAATACTGAACTGAAAAAAGAATTGTGGGAAGAGCATACTTATAAAGCTCAGAATATCTTCTCTCTTTGTTTAAGATTTCGTAAAATTCGTCTAAAAAATTTCTTGAAATCATTAAACTAGTTATTTCTTTTAATGTTTGTAGATTGTTAAGTTTGCCAATAAGCTCATCTCTTTCAACATCAAAGCCTAAGAGATTGTCCCACTCGTACATGGGAATATCTTTTAAAACGTATGTGTGTGTTTTAGCTCTGGTTAATATTTTTAACTTATACCTCATTTTAAATTCTTATCCTTAATTAAAATATTTTAAACTTAAATAAGCGCTGCTTTCTCAACATCACAATTTATTGCGTGAATTGTAAACTTAACCGTATCATTCTCAGATGAATACTTTCTAGTTGGAATTTCTGAAAAAAATGCACTATTTGAAATAATTTTAAGTCCCATTTGATCGTTAAACACTAATCTTTTTAACTTTTGAGATTTTGGCAGATTCTCGTAAAACTGCTTATTGCTTAGCTTTGTTAAAAGCTTGTAATCAAGAGACCCTTTGCTTACTTCTAAATCAAAAATATGAACAATGGTTCTTGGATCTCTAAAGCTTGGAATTGGGAAATTTCTGTCTTCTGTGCTTGCTTTAGCTATTACATTAGGCTCTGTGCTGTACTCAACACTGCCTCTGCTTATTAAATTGTCATCAAAGCTAAAAAATATTAAATCTAGTGAATAATATTCTCTCATTTTGCATCTCTCCTTAAATATTCATTTATCTCTTGTGAGGTGATTATTAAATTAACACTATTAAAGCTTTCATTGTACTTTAGTGCGACCTCTAAGCTTAAGCTTAAACCTTGAGAAGAATTAATTTTAAGTCTAATTTCTTTATAAGAGACAATAAGACCTCTCTCTTTTAGTTCGTGAAAAAAACATTCAAGCCCTGCTGTGTATTCGTTTGGCAAATTGGAATCCAGATTTAAAGCACTAAGCTTACTGTTTGCTCTGTTGTTTTTGTTCCAAATCCTAATAAGCTCTTTTATTGATTCATTTTTAATGTAATAAAGCGTAAAGGCTTCATCTATTGGATCCCCTGAGAGAGTAACTCCTTCTTTTAGCGCTAAAATGCCGTCATTGCCAGTTTCATTTAAAAGAGAATAAAAATTAATATTGGATTTTCTAAGAGAATCAATAAGAGAATCATCATAAACAGGACTAGCATTTAAAATCATTGCATAAGGATTAACAGAATGAAAAATGCTTGCTTGATGCAAATACACTGCTGCAAACTTTAAATGCAGATTTTGATTTCCTGAGTAGAAAGCAATAATATTTTTAAGCTCACTTTTGGACTTTTCTTTTAAAAAATTTGGCAAGTTTGAGTCTTTAGTAGAAATTACAATAAAATTGTAAGCTTTTCTTAAAGCTTCAAAATCACTGCTAATAGTATCTTCTGCCTGATTTAGAAAAACTACAAACGGATGTAAATTAGATTTTAAAAAATCTTTAATCTCTTTTATTTGGGTGTAGACATAAAAATCAACAGACTTAAGCCCGTCTTGGCTGAAAAAATCACCTATTGATTTTTGTAAAACGCTTAGCTCTGTTTCTGCTATTTTTCTCTTAGAAGAATCAGACTCTTGAGACTTTTGTATCTCAAGTTTTTTAACTAAATCCTCAAAATTTGTAACACTTAATGCTAAGTATTTACTTGCTAAAACATTGCTTTTGTAGATTAAAAGCGGACTGTAATAATTAATATTGTTAGCAGTTAGTCTGTTTTGCAACAAACTAACGCTTATTGTATCTTTTGGCATTTATCCTCCTTTTTTAATTTCTTTTTTTAAATATTTATATTTATTTATTTTTAATATTTATCTTTATTGTTTTAAAACCTGTATGTTTGCAATAAAAATCTGATTAAAACTAAAACACATATTGCTTTGCATATTTGAAACACCAAGAAGCCCATCATTATTTAAATCACTAATCGAGCACAAATAGTAAGTCAAAAGCACAAAAGAACCACTCTCAAGCTCTTTTGTAAACTCAAATTTAAATCTATTCTCATGCAAAAAATCCAAAAAATGTTCATACGCTTTGCAAATACGCTCATAAGAATCTCTGTAAGCTTTAAGTAAAATAAAACTTAAAAAATAAAGCGAAAACCTTAATCTAAATTCATTAGATGTTTTAGAAAAATTTCTACCACTCAAACTTCTAGGGGTAAGCCCTTCGAAAGATTCGCTTTTTAATACAATCAAATTGTTAGTATTTGTAGCAAACTTTTCTAAATAAGGGTGGTTGTAAGTGTTTAAGATTTCTAATTCTATTTCTTTAAGCTCTAAATATTTTTTAAATTTTGTAAGTATTTGTATTAAAAACTGTACAGATTCATTTAGTCCTACAATCATGACTGTCCTCTTCTTTTGCATTTAAAGATTTAAGTCTTAAAGGAATTTAAGATCAAATTTTTAAATGTTTACCTTTACTCTTAAAAGCTCTTTTTGGCTTTAAGCCTATTTGCCTGCTTAGTAAGTAATTTTTACAAAAAAATCTAAACTGATCTTTTATTTCAAAAAGTCCTTTTTGAATAGATTTTCTAAAAGCTTTTTTTATTGCTTTGTTTGAAAAAATATTAGAATAAAATTTTTGACAGAAAGCCTTTGCCAGTTTGAGCTTAGTTTCTTTTTCAAGTTCTTCTGATTTGATTTTAATGCTATTTTCTTGATTTAAAATGCAAAAGTCTTTAAATACAATTTTTACACTCAACAAGAACCCCTTAAAACTAATGTGCTGTAATTTAGACCTTCTTTAAAGCTTTTTTGAACCCCCAAGATCGAATAAAAATCATCGTGAACTCTAACAAGATCTCCGTGCTCAAACTTAAAACTTTCAAGAGTATACACTTTAGCGTAGCTATTTTTATCAAAAATATTTACACCTTCAATCTCAACTACTTCTTCTGGACTTATTAACAAAAACATTCCTTTAAAAACAACAGCCTCAGAACTTTTAAATCTCGTCTCGTAAGATGCATTGATTGGATCTTTGATTGTTCTAAATTTACAGAAAAAAAGATCTTGTGAATACGTATTTATAATATTACTTACACCTGTATTAATCATCTCTAAAGATTTCACTTAAACTACTCCTATTAGAGAGTCTTTTGCTCTAAGCTCTTCTATTAAGCTCTCTAAGTATTTACAAAAATCACTCGAACACCCGCTAGAAGCTTTAGGAAAATACTCTAATGATATTTCTTTAAATTTTTCAGATTTGATGCAATTTAAATCAAAACCTTTCAATCTGTTTCTTTTTTTTAACTCACAACCAATAAAATAATAAATTAAAACAAACATTGTAGAATCATTTAAGCTTTCAGTTCTTACTCTCTTAAGAATTAAAATATTTTCAAGCAAATTCAAATACAAAGAAAATTCTTTAATGCTTAGATCTTTAAAATCAAGCATTAAAAGACCTAGCACTTGCTCATAAACTCTTTTTAAAGCTGATCCTAGATTCTCACTTTCTAAAGCGTTTAAGCTTAAAGGGGCATTAGGATCTAATTTGCCTTCATTCATTTTTTAGCTCAAGTTTTACTCTAAGAATTGAATTTCTTGTTGCCAAAATTGTTCCAATAGAAAAATCAAGAAAACTTGTTCTAAAGTTACTACTTGAAACTTCTGTGTATGAATTTAATATTGGCTGATGACCGTCTTTTAAGAGTAGCAGTTTGCTGCTTCTTGGATATATTAAAATTTCATTGTCTAATAAATTTGTAGTCTCAAGCTCAATATTGGCATCATTGTTAATTGCACTTATAAAATCAAAAAGCATGTCTTTGTATGAATAATTATTGTTTGGAAGTCTCTCAAGCAGACGACCTTTAATTTTGCTAGTTGTAAGTATTTTAAAAGGCACACTTCGCTCATCTTCTAAATTAATCTTTGAGAGATCATCATTTATTGATTTTATTTGATCTAAAATGTTTGTCTCTTTGACCGTTTTGTCTATTTGGTTTGGGAGATTCAAAAGTCCGTACATAGTCTCATTGTTAGACTCATCAACAAGAAGAGTTCTCTTAGAGTTTTTTGAAAGTGAGAGTCCACCCTTTAAATAATGAGCACTCATTAACTTTTGTATCTTAAGGATTGCTCCTAGCAGTCCTTCTTTCATGTTAATATTTGTGTTTGCCTCTAAGCTAACTTTACCGTCTGGTGCATAGTAAGTAAATGCGTACTGAAAAGGCAAATAATTAATTTTGACTATTTGTCTTTGAAACTTTATTGTTGAGACTGTGTTAAAGTCATTAACCTTTAGTGTTGGAGAATCTGTTAGATTAGAATACCACTTAATAATTCTATCACTTCCAAGAGAAATATTGCTACTCTCTATTTGCTTTAAGTCTAAAAAATGATAATATTCAGGAATTGGACTCTCTTTTACTAAAACATCCCTTACTGTGTTTAAATACTCTTCGTTATTTAATATACTCTCACTCATTTGAAATTCTCCTATTTTAAATTGCATTTTTTATTTGTTTGACCAAAAAAAGAACTCTAACGCCGTAAACATCTCTTCTGTCTTTAAATTCTTCAGCGGCTCCTAGTGCTAAAGCGTGAATAACTGATGCATTCTCACCTGCTTTTTCTAAAAATCCTTCACTGTTTATTATTAACTGATCTTCTGCTTTAATTGTTTTGTCTTTAGCAATCAAAACACATTCAAAGCTACAACTTATTGGAATAACTGTGCCAGTTTTTGAAAAATCATCAAAGTCCACGCAAACCCCGTAAAGATCGCTGCTGCCGCCTCTTGCTATTTGCAAATTTGAGCCATTAAGAGTAAGCTTAACTCCACATTTGTAGCAAAAATCTTGAGCTTGAAAGTTTTCAAACTTGTCAGCAGGCGAGCTTTTAAGTACACCTTTTTGAGCAAAATAAAGCCCTTCACCTTGAAATTGACCACTCTGCTCAAAGACGGGGTAACTACTAGCATTAACGCTTTGCAGTTTGTCTAAAACAATTTTTTGAGATTGATTCTTTTTTAAACTTTCAAGCTGAGTTTCAAGTTTTAACTTTGATGCTTTTAGTTTTTCTATTTCTTTTTTAAAATCAATTGAATCACTCATTTTAAATATCTCCTTTTTTTAAATTAATTTTTTATTAAAAGCTTAAATTACAAAAATTTAAGCTAATACTTTTTTATTACAGTAAAATTCTCTCTTAAGCTCTTCCCATTGATTAAGCATTGCTTTTCTTAAATCACCTTGAAAGCTTAAAAAAGCATTTTTGTTTCTTAAATTATTTGCTTCTAATTTTGTTTTTTGAAAATTTATTATTTTGTACGAATTTTCTGCATTTTTGCTTTGATCAATATTAGCTTTTGCAAGCCTTATTAGTATCTTAAGAGAAGATGAATCAATCTGATTAAAATTGCAAGTTCCAGCTACCGCTAAGATTTGAGTGTCTTTTAAATACTTTCTAATAAGCTCTTCGGCTTGGCCTTTTACAACCTCTCTTAGAGAATACCCTTTTGCTAAAAGCTTTTCTGTATTATACTCAAAGCTTAAATTATCATTTGCAAGTTTATTTATCTCAACAGATTCTCTTAAATCTTGGTGAGAAAAACTGCCTGAATTATTATTACTTTTAAGATTTTTATATTCTAAAAATTCCTCAAACAAAGCACTATTTAAGTCTTGATTTTTTGCATTTAAGCTTTTTGAATCTTCTTTTGTGTTTTTAGTTTCGTATTCTAGGCTTGAAGCCATTTCTTGCATAATTACTCCTTTTAAATTACTAAACTTAATTGTTCTCTTAGATTCTCTTTTGCCTTGTGGCTTAGATTTTCGTTTTTGATTAGCTTTAAATATTTAAAATAAACATCAAGAAGCTTATTGTCTCTCTCAAGTCTTTGCTCATAGCTTAAAACTTCAAGCTCATTAAATTTCATATTTAATCTGTAATGTTTGTTAAGCTTGAGATTGCACGAATTAGCAACAGATTCTTGAACGCCTTTTAAATAGTCGTAATAATTACTTTTGTCTCCCTTGCCACTGCTGCCAAGTCCTTTGACTTGCTCATTAAAACTTCTAGTAAGAGGCTCTTTGGTATCAGCTCCAATTTTTGCCTTAACAAGTTCAAATGCGTCTTTTAAAAACTCTAAATCATACTTTATTACTTCAAGGTGCGCATTCTCTGATGCTGTATAAAAAATTCCATCATTGCTTAGAGTGCTTTTAATCTTGCTAAGCTCTCTGCTAAGCTTCTCAGAAGCACTACTTAGCGCTGAAATGCTTTTGTTTGGCTCTTGGCCTTTAAAAAAGGTAGAAAATATTTTGCCTTTATTACTGTTTGCCAAAACACTAATTTCTTCTTTTGCAAGCTTTAAAGATTCAACAAGTTCTACTAAATGTTCATCTTTGTAAAACAAAAAATTATAGTTTTTTATTCTTTTTTCTATTTCTAAATAAATTTGTTCTAAAAGACAAATATTGAAAAGTAAACTTTGTGTATAAACAGGCTCGATTGAGCCTAAAACATAATCATAATTTTCATAAATTATTACTCTGCTTTTGTCTATTTTTAAAACCCTTTCTTTGCTGCCTAGACCATCTAAGTCTTTTAAGCTAGAGAAATACTCTATGTAATCAGATTCTCTTTTGTTAATAATTTTTTGAAAATCTAGATACTTAAAACCTGAGGGCAATTCGCTGTTAACCTTTGTACTTAAATCTTCATCATCAACTTTGGGTTTTACTAAAATGTATCCTGCTCCATTAAATCTATAGCTTATCATTGCTTCAAGAAGAGCTTCTTTTAATTCCACCTTTAAGCTTAAAAGAGATTCTTTTGTCTCTTTAAGACAAGAAGTTTCAAGAAGGCTTAAATTAATTCCATTCTTAAGCGCATCTTCAACTGTATTTTCTATGTAATTTCTAAAAAAAATTGAATATCTGTAAACATCAACCGGATTGATTGTAAATTCTTTGCTTTTTATTTCCATTTTAAATTCATTAAACATTTTTTTAAATATCATTATACATTATTATATCAAAAACATTTTTTTATGCAAATTATTATTATTTAATACTTATTATTAAATAATAATTTAACAAAAAAAATTAAATATTAAAATTCATCTAAAATTTTATAAAAAAAACTAATGCGCTTTGGGGTATTTATGTTAATATTAATTTAAGAATATAAGTAAAGCTTACAAAAATATTCTCTTTAATGTTACCGGTGTGTTGCAAGATAAAGATTGTAAAATGCTATTAAAAATGAAAATTAAATCAATACTTTGCCCAATCCCAATAAATGTTAAAAGTGTAGAGAGTTTTTTCTCTATACTTTTAACATTTAAATATTTGAAAAGCAAATAACATAAACTAAATGTAAAAAAATAAAGTCTGTTTGCCTTCTATTCCTTGTTGAGCAATAAAAGATGTCGCTAAAAGAGACGCTTTAATTGCTTTGATTAAAGCCTTGTCTGCTTGAAATGTACATTTAATAACTAAAAGTAAATCAAAAAGAGATTCTCTGTTCTTAGCATTTTCAATGCTGCTAATCTCTTCTTCTGCTGATTTGAGGCCTTCTTCATCTTCGTATAAAAAATCAAGCTCTTTTAAACCTATTGATTCAATTTCGTTTACTGTGTGAGAATCAAAATTGACTATTGTCCAATAAAATATTTTTAAAAGCTTGTCAACAATCCTAAATGTTACAGGAATGTCAAAATCAAGAGGAATTTTATCAACTTCTAAGAGTAAATGGTTGTTTAGTTTTTTAGCCAGATTAATCACAAAAACAAGCTTAAATTTTAAATTTTGGACATTTGAATAAGCATCCTGCAAATTTTTTGTATTTAAAATTTTATTTAAATTAGTTTCTATTCTTAAAGAATCCTCAATAACTTGAGTTGACAAATATTTAGCAAATTCAATATTATTAAATTTAAAATCTTGAACATTACCATTTAAGTTGTTATTATCACCCATAACCTTATAAATACAATCTTGCAAAAGTGCTTGAAAGTAGTCAAAAAAAAGACAAGTCCTTATTAGAACCTGTCTTATAATTTAATTATAATTCAAATATTTAAACATTTCTATAATGCTTAAAGCTTGCAATTCTTTGTTACTGCCAGCTTTTAACAAAGGCTTTTAACTATTGTTTTTAGTCTCTGCATAATCTTTTAAATTTTTCAATTCCCTGTTATCTTCACTTTCGGTAAACAATTTTTTAATCACTTTAAAAATCTCTTCATTGGATTTCTCAGGCTTTTTGTCATTTGCTTCTTCACCCTTTCTATCTTTTCTTCTGTAGTAATTTTCAGTGCCAAATGCATCAGCTACCTTTTGGAAAAATAAACTTAAAGGCTCGCCCTTGCTTTGTTTAATTCTAAAAGCAATATATTCATTTAAGCCTAAATCATTTTTATCACGAGATATTGTTTTGTTTCTTGCTACTGCTTTAACTACAATCTCGTAAACCTTGTCAAAAAACTTCAAAAACTCTTTTTGTTTGTTAATATCTTTAGAAAGCCAATCAAAAAATTCTTTATAAGATTTTTCGTACTCAGCTTTTTCTGCTCCCTCTCTACCATTAGCAGTTATTGCTTCGCCTAAAAAGCGTGTTGAAGTTTGGAGCTTTTTAGCCTCTTGTGGATTTAAAGAAGGCCAACTTTTGGCAATAACAGCTTTAACTGTTTCACTATTTTTAGAAGCATTAGAATTTTTAGCCCCAGGAGAATCATTAACTTCTTCTTCGAATTGTTTAACACCATAGTGCTTACAAGAAAACACTAATATTATTAGTAATGTCAGCAAAACACTTATCTTTAAAATACTTATTCTTTTCATTAAAACCTCCCCAGATCAAGTTTTCATTATAGTTCAGTTTCTAACATTCTCAAGGCATTCCAAAAACTCAAAAAGGAGTATGCTTCTTTATTGGTATAAAGAAACAACTCTTTTGACAAAGGCTTTTAATTACTATTTTTCGTCTGCATAATCTTTTAAAGCTTTCAATTCCCTGTTATCATCACTTTCGGTAAACAATTTTTTAATCACTTTAAAAATCTCTTCATTGGATTTCTCAGGCTTTTGTTTATTTGCTTCTTCATTCTCTCTATCTTTTCTTCTGTAGTAATCATCAGTGCCAAATGCATCAGCTACCTTTTGGAAAAATAAACTTAAAGGCTCGCCCTTGCTTTCTTTAATTCTAAAAGAAATATACTCATCTAAGCCTAATTCCTTTTTCTCATTAGGAATTATTGTTTTTTTTCTTTCTGCTGCTTTAACTGCAATACCATAAACATTGTCAAAAAGCTTCAAAAACTCTTTTTGTTTGTTAATATCTTTAGAAAGCCAATCAAAAAATTCTTCATAAGATCTTTCGTACTCAGCTTTTTCTTCCCCCTGTCTACCATTAATGCTTATTGCATCGCCTAAAAAGCTTGTCGAAGCTTGTAGTTTTTTAGCCTCTTCTGGATTTAAAGAAGGCCAACTTTTGGCAATAACAGCTTTAACTGTTTCACTATTTTTAGAAGCATTAGAATTTTTATCCCCAGCAGAATCATTAATTTCTTCTTCGAATTGTTTAACACCGTATTGCTTACAAGAAAACATTAATATTATTAGTAGCGTAAGCAAAACACTTATCTTTAAAATATTTATTCTTTTCATTAAAACCTCCCCAGATCAAATTTTCATTATAGTTCAGTTTCTAACATTCTCAAGGCATTCCAAAAACTCAAAAAGGGGTATGCTTCTTTATTGGTACAAATAAACAACTCCTTTGACAAAGGCTTTTTTAACTAACTTTTCCGGTCTCTGCAAAATCTTTTAATTCTTTCAATTCTTTGTTATTCTCACTTTCGGTAAACACTTTTTTAATGAATTTAAAAATCTCTTCATTGGATTTCTCAGGCTTTTTGTTATTTGCTACACTATTTATACCTGTTCCTCTGTAATTTTCACTGCCAAATGCATCAGCTACCTTTTGGAAAAATAAACTTAAAGGCCCACCTGTATCGTTTTTAATTTTAGAAGAAATATACTCATTTAAGCCTAACCCCCCGCCATCACGATATTTTTCTTTGCTTTTTTCTACTGCTTTAACTATAATACCGTAAACCTTGTCAAGAGCCTGTAAAAACTCTTTTTGTTTGTTAATATCTTTAGAGAGCCATTCAAAAAATTCTCTATAAGATTTTTCGTACTTAGCTTTTTCTCTTACCTGTCTACCATTGGCAGTTATTGCTTCGCCTAAAAAGGTTGTTGAAGTTTTTAGTTTTTTAGCCTCTTCTGCATTTAAAGAAGGCCAACTTTTGGCAATAACAGCTTTAACTGTTTGACTACTTTCACTATTTTTATTTTTAGAAGCATTAGAATTTTTATCCCCAGGAGAATCATTAATTTCTTCTGCTGATTGTTTAACACCATAATGCTTACAAGAAAACACTAATATTATTAGCAATGTCAGCAAAACACTTATCTTTAAAATATTTATTCTTTTCATTAAAACCTCCCCAGATCAAGTTTTCATTATAATTCAGTTTCTAACATTCTCAAGGCATTCCAAAAACTCAAAAAGGGGTATGCTTCTTTATTGGTATAAAGAAACAACTCTTTTGACAAACGCTCTTTTAATTAAGAAGAAGTAAGAAGTTTTCCGGTCTCTGAAAAATGTTTTAATTCTTTCAATTCTTTGTTATTCTCACTTTCAGTAAACACTTTTTTAATGAATTTAAAAATCTCTTCATTGGATTTCTCAGGCTTTTTGTTGTTTGCTTCAGTATATACACCTGTTTTTCTGTAATTTTCAGTACCAAATGCATCAGCTACCTTTTGGAAAAATAAACTTAAAGGCCCACCTGTATCGTTTTTAATTTTAAAAGAAATATACTCATTTAAGCCTAATTCCTGGCCATCACGATATTTTTCTTTGCTTTTTTCTACTGCTTTAACTATAATGCCGTAAACCTTATCAAGAGCCTGCAAAAAATCTTTTTGTTTGTTAAGATCTTTAGAAAGCCATTCAAAAAATTCTTTATAAGATCTCTCGTACTCAGCTTTTTCTCTTCTTTTTCTACCATTAGCAGTTATTGCTTCGCCTAAAAAGGTTGTTGAAGTTTTTAGTTTTTTAGCCTCTTCTGGATTTAAAGAAGGCCAACTTTTGGCAATAACAGCTTTAACTGTTTGACTGCTTTCACTATTTTTATTTTTAGAAACATTAGAATTTTGAGCCCCAGGAGAATCATTAATTTCTTCTGCTGATTGCTTAACACCATAATGCTTACAAGAAAACACTAATATTATTAGTAGTGTCAGCAAAACACTTATCTTTAAAATATTTATTTTTTTCATTAAAACCTCCCCAGATTAGGCTGGCATTGTAGCTCAGTTTCCAAAATTCTCAAGGAATTCCAAAAACCCAAAACTCAAATTTTCATTTTCTTTAAAAATCAAAAAGACAAATAAATAAAGATTCAAATTTTATTTGAAAAAATCAAAGAGAGGTATATGTTTGTTTATTGTTATAAATCAACAATTCATTGAAAACTTCTTTAAAACTACAAATGGGGCTTTAAAGCCCCATTTGTAGTTTTAAAACAAAGGCTAATAATTAATAATTATTAGCCTTTTTAGTTTAACTCTTTTTTAAAGACTATTTTGACTATTTTTATTATTGTATTTAAAGTTTTTAGCATCTAAAGCACCTCTTGAAAATGTGTCCGGCATGCCGGAAAACTTTTCTCTTTGCCATTTAAACTTAAATTACATTTTTAATTAAAAAAGCTTGGAAAATTTAAATAAACAAGAAATAAGAAGTCTTTTGAAACATTTAACAAAAGCACAAAACTTGTTTTAAAAAATTATATTGCAATATAATTTTTGCTATAAAATAAATTATTTACTACCAACAGGAAAAGGAAAAAAATATGAAAATAAAACAAATAATACTTTCTACACTGCTAATTGTGGCTGTAAGCTCGTGCACAATTTCTAAGGCAAAAGATGATCTTGTTTTTGGAGTTGGTATTGGAAACGAACCAACATCACTTGATCCACAGTTTTGTAGCGATAAATTGGGCAATTTAATTATAAACGAACTGTTTATTGGGCTTTTAAGAGGTGACCCCAAAACAGGCGGCTACAGACCAGGACTTGCAAAAAGTTGGGACATTTCTTACGACAGCACATGCTATACATTCCATTTAAGAGACGACATTTATTGGAGTGACGGCGTTAAAATAACAGCAGATACTGTTAAAGAATCGTACATGATGGCTCTAGAAAGCAATGAAGACATACCAGGCATTAGCATATTAACATCAAAAATAAAAAATGCAGAAGAATTTCACAAAAGCAAATTTAATGCTGAGGAAGTTGGAATAAAAGTAATAGATGAGAAAACTTTAGAAATAACTCTTTCTAAACCAACAATATATTTTCTTGACATGCTTACAAACCCAATATTTATACCTATTCCCACTCACGTTGTTAAAAAATTTGGAAACAAGTGGACAAGCCCAGAAAATATGGTTACAAGCGGACCTTTTAAGCTGAAGAGAAGATCCATAAACGAAGAAATATCTCTTGAAAAAAATAAAAAATTCTACGATGCTAAAAACGTTGCTATAAGTGAGATTATATTTATTACCATAAACGATTACCGCAGAATTTACAGCATGTACGAACACAACGAAATAGATGCTATTTTTAACAGCATTCCCTTAAACCTTATTAATGAGCTTATCTTAAGAGAAGATTTTTATTCAGCTGACATTAACCAAACTGGTTTTCTTTCACTAAACACAAGTGTTAAGCCTCTAGACAACCCAAAAGTAAGAGAAGCACTAGCTCTTGCAATTGACAGAGAAACACTAGCTTACAGAGTGCTTGACAACAACTTTAAAGCAACAAGAAAAATAAGCCCTAATATTAACAATTATACTTACGGGAAAAAATTAAAACTTTACAACCCACGAAAAGCAGAAAAACTTTTAGAAGAAGCTGGATATCCGGATGGGAAAAAATTTCCAACTCTTAAAATAAAATACAATAAAAATGAACTTGAAAAAGAAGTTGCTAATTTTATTCAAAGCCAATGGAAAAAAGTTTTAAATATTAATGTAGAAATTGAGCCTGAGACATGGAATAACCATATGTCCAAAATTCTAAAAGGACAGTATGAGATCTCAGTAAGATCCTGGCAAGGAGATTATTTAGATCCCATGGCATTCTTTGAGATATTTAAAAGCAGCAACTCACACATTTCATCTTACGGATATTCAAATCTTGAGCTTGACGAACTTTTAAACAAATCTGAAGTGGAAGTGGATGAAAAAATCAGATTAGAACTTTTCAAAAAAGCTGAAGAAATAATAATTGAGAATGATTACCCAGTAATTCCAATATACAGCGTTACGGGAAACTATCTTTTTAAAAATGACAAATGGACGGGCTGGAACACAAACAGTTCAGAAAGATTTGACCTATCAGAAATAAAACCAATAGAAGAATAAATTATTTTTTTATAAATAGAGCTATTAATTTTAGGCTCTATTTATAAAAAGCTTTTTTAAAAAATATACAAATTAAAACTTATTATTGTATTAGTGCTAAAGAACTCTCTTTTAGAGAAGTTAAATCGCTTGAAGCCTTATTAAAATCAATGCTGTTGCTTAGAATGCAACTACATATTTCTCTTAATTTTTCATCTATATCTGAATATTTTTGATTTAAAAGCTTTAATTCTGGCTGTGGATCAAGAACGGCAAAATTGCCTCCGCTTAGCATACTAAGCCTGCTTAAAGCATTACTACTTTTTTCCATTAAACCATGCTGTATTTTTAAAATTTCTAATATTTTATTTAAAAGATTAATTTTTTGTTCATTAGATTCGCTAAAAAAATTGCTAATTTTAATCTCACTATAATTAGAGATTCTAGAGCTTATTTTATCGGTAAGACTTTTAAATTTTCTTTGAATTTTTAAAATAGCACTTTCTCTTTCGGCCAAAGAGAGTTGAGTAAAATTCAAATCATATTTATTAAAGTTGATCTTCTTCATAGGGTAAAAATTATTTAAATAACAAGAATTTACTACTATTACCAATATATAAACATAAATATATCTCTTCATGCATATTCTCCTAATTAAAATTCAATTTATTTCAAAACCATAAAATATTTAATAAATTAAATAAAAATACATTTTTTACATAAATTTAGCAATCAATTCAAATATATTGCTTAATATTAAACTTTAAAATTTTTAATAAGTTTAATTCTTTCTATTCCTACGGTATCGCTCTCTGGCCCTTAGTTTAAGTCTTTCTCTGTTTTTTAAATAATATTCTCTGTTATAATTAGAAGTTCTCTTTTTACTAGAAGAGAGTAAATTCTTACTTTTAACTCTACTAAAAGAACTACAACCCAAAAGACATATTAAAAAAAAAAGAAAAAAGGCTATTCTCATATTTCTCTCTCCTTGAAATACATTTGAATAGATAAACAATATCTGATTAGTCTTTTTAAATTATTAAAATATCAAAATTCTTAAATAATACATTTTTACAATAAACTTATTTAAATTTTCTTAACTTAAATGAAATACAATTTAAATTCATTCAACTATTTACCATTAACAAACTTAAGAAAGTCTCCTCCTAATTTCGCAAAAACTTTTTCTGTGTAGTTATGCTTTTTTAAATAATCTGTAAACTGATTTTTTAAAGCCAAAATCTCAGGAGAATATGGATTAAGATTTTTACCTTCTTCTTTTGCTTTTTTTACTATATCTTCCACCTTATTTTCATATTCAGTTCCAAGTGCAATTACTTGTAGCAAAGCATCTCTTTCGACAGGATCTTTTATTTTCTTCTCAAAGTATTCATCAACTCTAGCCATTTTTTTAGGGTCATCCTTAAATTGGCTTTTGACGGTTTTTAAAGCTTGTGCTCTTTCTTCTTTTGTAAGCTCTTTTACTGCTTGATTGATATCTCCATTGCAACTAAAAAGAAAAATTAAAACTAAAAATAAATGTATAGAAAAAAATCGTTTTCTCATAACAACTCCTTTTAAATTAAAAATTTGTAAAACTCAATTATAAATCACATAAATAACATTTCCCAGAAAATTAAATTTGAAATTTAGTTTTCAAAGATTTTAAAAAATTGGATATTGACTCTATATTTTTTTTAAAAAATGCATTTTTTAAAAAAAGGAATAAAAAACTTTTTAAATTATTAAAATATCAAAATTCTTAAATAATACATTTTTACAATAAACTTATTTAAATTTTCTTAACTTAAATAAAATACAATTTAATTCATCCAACCATTTACTTACGGTTGTGCAGCAGGTTGTTGTTCAGCAGGTTGTTGTGCAGGTTGTTGTTCAGGGTCTTTAGAACCTTCAGAGGAATTAACAAAATTAAGAAAATCTTCTCCTGCGGCATTAAAATCATTTTCTGTGTAATTAAACTTTTTTAATTCAGCTATAAATTCTCTTCTTAAATCGAAAACATCAGGTGATTCTGGGCTAAGCTCTTCAACTTGCAAATTTTTGGCTCTATCTTCCATCTTCTTTTGATATTTAGCTCCAAGTGAAAATACTTGTAGCAAAGTATCTCTTTGAGCAGGATCTTTTACTTTCTTCTCAAAGTATTCATCAACTCTAGCCATTTTTTTAGGGGCACCCTTAAATTGGCTTTTTAGGGTTTTTAAAGCTTGCGCTCTTTCTTCTTTTGTAAGCTCTTTTTTTGCTTGATTGATATCCCCATTACAACTAAAAAGAAAAATTAAAACTAAAAATAAATATATAGAAAAAAATCGTTTTCTCATAACAACTCCTTTTAAATTAAAAATTTGTAAAACTCAATTATAAATCACATAAATAACATTTTCTAAAAAATTAAATTTAAATTTAATTTTCAAAGCTTTTAAAAAATTGGATATTGACTGTGTATTTTCTGCAAAAAAATGCATTTTTTAAACAAGTATTTTAATTGTTTTAAATTTATTAATCTCAAACCAGTTTAAGTGAGAGCAAACTTTAAAAAAAATTAACTAAACGAATAAAAAACTTTTTAAATTATTAATTTTGAGCAAAAACTCAAATTAACAGCTAAAAATTTAGCTCAAATTATAAATATTTAAACTTACCGAAATGAAAAAATTTTTCTTTATAATTTAATGTTAAAAGAAGATAAGCATTTGCAAGAGCATCGAGTGCATCATCTTTGGTTTTGCCGTCTCCTTTGTAAGAGTAAATATCAGTTATTACATTTTTACTAACTATTTTTAAAAATTCGATTTTGCGGCTTTCAAATAAAGGAATAAGAGCACATATTCTTTTCAATTTATTGCTCATGGGTTTTATTGGCACAACTTTAAAATAGTTAATGCTTTGATTTCTTAAAAAAAGAATTGTTTTAGTTAAAATTCCATCTCCTTTAATGCTGTCTCTTTCTTCAATATAAACAGTATTTACATTGAAATTTTCTATTAATACTTGAATAGAGCCAAGCATTAAACTGTCATTTGCTGGTTTTTGGTCTTGGTAAATATATGCGTAAAACTTCTCAAAAGTGCGCTCTAAGACACAAATAGCCGTATTGTCTCCACCAACTGAGAATGCAGGATCAATATACATTATTGGACTTTTAAATTCATAATCTTGATTGAAAATCATTTCATTAAATAGTGTAGATTCATTTGAAATCCATTCTCCATGAAGCACACGAGCCTTGTAAGCAGGAATGTGTTTGTAAAGCTTTTCTTGGGTTTTAATAAAGTCTGCTGAATTTAGGGGGTTGTCATACGTTGTGAAATTGTATGTTTTAAAAACATCTGTATTCTCAATATAGTCTTTTTTAAAAAAGTGGACCGGGTTTTCAGGATTTGTATCAAAAATAATAATTGATTTGCCTTTTCTAAGCCTTTTTAGCACCTCAAGCAAAGTTTCTTTGTGAATTACTGTTGCCTCATTTACATAAATTATTGCACTATTGCCTCCTCTAATCTTAGAAAAAGCATCTCTGTTTTTGCCCCCGTAAACATTAAGCTCAAGGCCTGCTATTTTACAAAAAGATTGCCCACTTTTCTTTTTTTGGTAATCAATTCCTAAAAGGCCACAAATCTTTTCTATTTGCTTTAAAGTATTTGTCATTAACAAACCAATAGAGTTGCCTATAATAAAATTATTAGTATCTTGCTCATAAAAAGATTTGTTTTCAATAAGCTTTTTAATAAGTAAATATGAGGCTAAAAAAGTCTTACCGCTTGCAATCCCACCACTAAATATTATTTTTGAATAACCTTGACTTTCTATGTCAAAAAGCACTTCCTTTTGCTTAGCAGTTAAATATTTGTTTTCAAAATCTTTAAAGCAAATATTAGTTGATTTTGGCTTCAAATAATCCAAAATGTTTATATTAAACTTATTTTTAAACTTTTTTTCAAGATTGAGAAATGCTAAAGATCTTAAAAATTTCAAAATTTACTCCAATTTTAAATTTTTGCTATTTAAAACAGATTTAAGCTTAACAAGAGCATTATAATCCTCTCTCATGCAAACATTAAAAAGCTCTTTTTCAAGATCTTCTCTTTTCTTAATCTTAGAAGCAAGCTCAATTTCAAGATCTTCTCTACCTTGGAAGTTTCTTTTTTTGCTGTTTTCAATCTCGCTTTGAAGCTTGCTAATTTCTAAATCCAATATTACTATGTCTTTTTTTATTGATTTCAAACTAAGATCTTTATATCTGTGGTGAGAATCAATAAAAGAACACGCAATTTTGTAAAACAATCTTTCAGTCTCACTTTTAGCATTTTCCAGCTCAAAAGCCTTTTTTGCAACAAGTAGTACCAAATTGTCAAAATTATCCTTATTAAAGGGCGCTTCAACAACACTCTCTACTGGCAAACTACTAGAAAAAGAATCTTTTTTGCAAAAAGAATTATTGGACCTAAAATATTTGTTTCGGGCTTTTGCGACAAAAGACTCACCAACACCTAAAATCTGAGCAATGTCTAAATCTTTTAAACCTTTTTTAAATAAAAAAATATATTCTTCTTTTCTATTTTTAAATATCATTATTTTATTTTAATTAACTTCTTTTAAAAACTCAATAAAATAAAATATTTTCATTATGAATAATTAAATTAACGCTATATATTTATATATAAAATAAAATAAAAAATAAATGGTAAAGGAGAAAGGTATGTTCAAAATAAAATATATTTTGTTATCAGCCCTAATATTGTCTTGCAGTGTGAATGGTGATCAGTTTACTCAACAACAAGAATCAAAAATCAGAGAAATTGTTGCAACAGAACAAACCAAAACATTGGAAAGCTTAATAGAAGCTGCTGGCAAAAGCATAGCTAATGAAAGTTTACTAGATGTAATAATTAAAGGAAAAAATAAAATAGTCTCTGGGGCGCATAAAACAGAAGAATTCTTGAAAGGCGTTAAAGATGCTATTATGCCCTCTAAACCTAACACTCCTACTCCTTAAAGGGAGTCAAAGTAGTCAAAAAGAGAAGCCAATAAATTGCGGGAGCGTGGCTTCTCTTTTATTTTCAAGATCTAAAGTCTTTAGATCTTTGATTTAATTTACAAAATAACTAATTGACAATATTTTTACAAACTGAAATTGAATCTTTAGAAATCAAAGCCCAGAATGCAAAAGCCAACTTGTAACTGCAAACAATATTATTGCTATATTTGCATAAAACAAGTTTATGCTCTCTTATAAAATTCAAAATAATAAACTTTAAAATAAAAGTTTTAAAACCCAGTACAAATTTAAAAAATATACTGATCTGTTTTGTCTGTTTTGTTTTGTTTTGTTTTTATTTTTAATAAAATGATCTAGAATTTAATATTTAATATTTAATAAGGAGGTAACAAAGCAGTAAAAATGAAAAAATTTGATTTAATAATTGTAGCTTTGTTTATTAATCTGTTGGCAGCTTGTGATTTTGGATTTGAAGGACTATTTGAAAAAACAAGGCTGGCTCTCGAAGAATCTTCTAAAGAAATAGACGACCAAATTGCAAAAATAAGAAAAGAAGCAGCCCAAAAGGGTGTAGATTTTAAAGCTTTTGCAGACGCTCAAACTGAGTCTAGAGTGAGAGTTGGGGGAGAAGTAATAAGCGAGGCAAGAGTAAAAGCTATTGATGCAACAGAGTCACTGCTTAATACAGTAGAAAAAGAAGCCTTAAAACTTAAAAGAAGTGGAAACCAAAGGCAATTCTTAGGTATGTACAAAATAATGATTAAAGGCTTAGAATCATTAGAAGCAGTTGGAATAAAAGGGGTAAAAGAATCTATTTATGAGGATGTCAAAAGAAACCCCATAAACTCGGCTGATAGATTAGTTAGAGTTAAAGTGAAAATAGAAAATAAGCTACAATCTATTAAACAAAAACAAAGAACTATTATTAGGACTAGGAAAAAAGAATTAAAATAAAAATTTAAATAATTTGATTAGAATGAGCTAAAAATAAAATTTTAGCTTGTCTTAATATTTGTAATTTAATTTTTTTAAATTTAAATTCAAAAAAGGATATAACATGAATAAAAATAACAAAATTATAATTAAATCAGCTTTAATTGCTAGCTTGCTTATAGCATGCGGTCTTTCAGGAGAAGTGAAAGAAAAATTAGAATCATCAACTAAAAGCGTTAAAGATGGAATAGATAAAATTGTAAAATCAGCTGCTGAACAAGGCGTAGATTTCAAGGCTTTCACAAAAAATGCAACAGGTGGAAAAATAGCAGGAAATCCTACAGTCATAAGAAAAGCAAAAATAGAGGGTGCTGAATTATCAGAAAAATTCCTACAAACAATAGAAGAAGAAGCTACTAAGCTTAAAGGAAGCAGCGGTAGTGCTAAATTCTCACCAATGTTTGACTTAATGCTTGAAGTTGCAGAAGCACTAGAAGTTCTTGGAATGCAAGGAATGAAAGACACAGTCTTAAAAGACATTGAAGAAAGGCCTGCAGATACAGCTGAAAGAATAATTGAAATTAAAAACAATATGACAGTAAAATTGAAAAAGATTAAAGCAAAACAAATAAAAGAGCTAAAAGAAGCAGAAGAGCGAAAAGCAAAGGCAGCAACAGCGGCTAAAAAGAAATAAACATTTTTTATACCTAAATTAAAAAAATAGGCCAAATATCTAAAAACTGATTTTAAATATTTGGCCTTATAAATTTAATGCAGGTTTAATTAAGCACAGCGCACATTAAACTTTCATATTAATAAAGTTAATTTATAGTCAAACACATTAAATAAAATAATTAAATATTCTCTTTGATATTATTTCAAATTTCTTTCCTTTAGACTTTAAATCAAGACTGTCGTAGAGCACCTTACTCTTACTTGTTGCAATAAAATGAACAAAAGCCTGGTCTTTAAGCTTAATTTGTGATATTTCAAACTCTTTGCCAACTATGGGCAAATAAAGTGGGCTCTCATATCTAACCTTAGAAAATATTTTATAGTAGCTAAGAATTTTACACGGATTTAAAATATAGCAATCATTTCTAATGTAGCCTAACTTTAAAAACCGTTCGTAATTTGAATTAATGTCTTTTGCCTTAAAATCAAAACCTGTTAAAATAAATATCCAATAATGCAGAGATAAAAAATAACACCCAGATTGTTGAATGTCTTTAAAAAGCTCTTTATTGCTTTGTAACATTTTTTCAATAAACATTTTTTAATTCCCCTATTTGAGAAGAAAACTCAAGACAAACTGCAATTACACTTGCAATTTGTCTTTCGTATATTTTGAAATAAACAATTTTTAAATATGATTTTTAAATCATTAAACATGCCTGCTTTATTTTTATTAATAAAAAGCACACATTTGAGATCTCTCATGAAGACACGCCCTTAAAATCTTTTAAAGATTGACAATTTAATATTTTGTTTTTTGTACTTTAAGGCCTGCACAGCAAATAAACCTCAACTTAGAATCTAAAAGCTTAATAAGAAAATATTTAGTTTGAAAAAATCTTTAATACTACTAAAACTAAGCCACTCAAACAAATTGTTTTTAATGGCAAACACTTTAATTAAAAATTTGTAGCATTCTTTGCTTTTGATCTTATTAAGCCTTTTCATCTGAACCCCTAATATAAGTTTTTTACTAATACTATAGTATAAAAAAATTTGTGTTTTGTAAATACTTTTCTAAATTTTTCTAAAATTACTGTTAAAAAGTTAAAATTTAAAGGGTTTATTGGAATTTCTTCTCAAGAAAAACGCCCAATAAACCCTTTAAGGTAACAGGTCCTTATATTAAGAGCGACACATTGCGTGTCAGTCTGTACCTATAAAGTATACACTAACTTTTTAAGTTTTGCAAATAAATATTTCATTTTTGTTTGCTTCTTGAAGTTTCGAATTCTTTAATTTTTTTTAACAAAAAATCTTTTTCTTCGAAAAAAATTTTTTCTAAAAGAAAGCTTGTAAGCTTAGCATTTTTTTTATAAAAAAAGTAAGCTTCTTCTTTTTTAAGTTGAAATCTTAGCGGTTTTATTGGGTTTTGGTTAGATTTTTTTAAATTGGGGCTTTCTTTTGTTTTAAGCAAACAAATTGTATCATTGATCCCGTTTTTAATCACATACTTTTCTTCAATAAGCCCTTCTTCTATTGCTGTTGCAATTTTTAGATACTTATACGTTTGAGTTCTAGCAAGTCTGTAGTCTTTTGCAAAATCATCAAAACTAGAATAGTTGTCAAGCTTGTAATATTCTTTATCTTTAATTTCTTTTAAAACTTTCATTGCTTCTAGTTTACAATAAATTTCTTTTTGAAAATTAATGTTTAATTTCTCTTTAAGTTTATTGTAATAAATAATCGCTTGTTCTTCTTCTCCAACACTCTTATTAGATAAATTTCTTTTATTTATCTTTATATCCACTTGTGCTCCCTCCTTTACAATTGAGTACACTTAGTGTACGTGGCTTGACTTATTTAAAAACGCGTCAAGTGTGTTTTGATACTCTATTATGTAATCCTTCGTCAAATCAAATCTGTCGTTTTTTGCTATTCTTTTATTTAAATCTTCTCTCTCAGATATTGTGCCTAAAAAATTATTATTTTGCTCCAAAACCCTTAAAAGTTCTTTGTGAGTATTGTTTTTTTTAAATTTGGTATTTATTAAGTACATTGGCAAAGTTAATAGCAGCTTGTTCATAAAAAAATTAAACAAATCTAAGCTTTCAACAGACCATTTTTCTGCTGTTATTGGGATTATTATGTAGTTGCTACACACAAGAGCATTTGTTAGAGTAAAATCTAGGCTTGGATTTGTATCAAGTATTATATAGTCATAATGATCACTAAGAAGCTTTAACTGTTCTTTTAATTTAAACTCTTTATAAGGAATAGATTCTGAATTAAATTTATGTAATGTTAAATAGCTTGGAATTAAGTCTAAATTTTTGCTAATTGTTACTATTGCACTATCTATGTGCAAATTTGACATTAATACCTCGTATATATTTCTGTTTACTAGATCTACATTGTTGTCTTTAATTTTGTTGAAAAAATAACTTGTTGTTGAAGCTTGGGTGTCAATATCTATTAAAAGAACTTTACATTTGGTTGAAAGCAGTGTAGCAAAAATTAAACTTGTTGTGCTTTTGCCAACACCACCTTTTATTGAAGCAATAGTTATTACTTTTGTCTCTTTTTTATCCATTCAGGAATAATTCCCCCTTTTGCTAATTTTTTACTATAAAACGTGTAGAGCTCAGTTTCTAATTCTAAAATAATATTTAAAAGTGTATTGTAATAAGGGCTGTTGACTCTGTCCTTTTTGAGTAGAATATGAAGGCCATTTAAATAACAAAAAACAGAACCTTTCTTAAACCTAAATTCAATATATTCGCATTTTCTAAAAGTATAAGTTTCTTTTTTGTTAAAATTTTTCACAATAAACGCTTTGTCAAGCTTTCTTATTCCGTAATAAATTCCTATAAATTCATCGTCTCCTCTTAGAGAAAATAAATGAAACATGCTTATATCTTCTATGTTAAAAATTCCTCTCAAAGAGATAAAAAATTTTGTAGGTTCATTTTTACTTATTCCAAATGTATAAAAGTCATTAAAAATTTTAGTATGGTATATTTTTCTATCTTTAACCTCCTCAATTTTAGAAAAAACATTAGCTTTTTTTTCTTTTTTGAATTTCGATTTGTCATCTGTGTTTAATTTTAATTCTTTTTGCTTTTGCTTTAATCGTTCAAGTAAAGCCGTCATTTTTTTCCTTTTTCCTTAATAGTAAAGCTAAACTACTCATTTGCTTTTCAGCTCACTATTTCAATCAAATTATTATAGTAAGAATTGTCAAAAACCTTACTATATTTAAGATCAGGCTCATTTTCAATAAATTTCTTTAAAGTAGGAATTAGTTTTTCACTATCTACTTTATGCCTTAACTGTTCTAATAATATACTAAAAATGTTGTTTTTTATACTTTTAAGTTTTGTCATTTTGTCTTCAGTTTTAGAAACTTCCGATTTTGCCCTTTGAACCAATTTTTCTAAATCTGGATATTTTTTGTATTCTATTATGAAATGTGGTTTTATTTTGTAAATTTCGTAGGTTTTGTTAAAAAACTTTTCAAGATCTTCTTTTTTATATTGCTCATTTTCTAACTCCTTTATTTTTGCTTCAAGTATTTTTTTTAAAATTTCTTTTTTGTTTTTATTTTTTTTATTTGTTTCTTTTATTTTGTTTATTAGTCTTTTGTATCCATTTTTCTTAAAAAATTTACACAGGTATCCTGGATTGTTTATGTTTTCTTTTATTGCACTTGATAGGTACTTTTCAATGCTTTCAGGATCTATTTCTTTAAGGTCATTTTCAATGTGCTTTAAGTTTCTTAAGTGGTAGATTTTATTCTTCTTTGTTGTTTCTAGATTGATTATTAGAGAAGGAATTTCTGTTTTGAAATTACATTTGCTTAAATATTTTTTTAGTATGTTTTCTTTTGTTGTTTTTTTGGGATTTTTGTGTATACTTCTATATTCTTTATATTTATATATATTATTTTTATTATTAATACACTCCCATTTAACACTGCTATTTATTTGATTAAATTTTTTTATTCTTTGCATAAATTCATTAATTTTATTTGCTATTTTTTCATTGAAGTATGTGTTAATTATTAAATAGCATTTTTCTTTTTCATATTTAAGTTTATAATAAGTTTCACTTCCAGAATTTTTTCCCAAATGTTTGCAGTAGTTTAGTGTGACTTTAAATTTTTTCTCTAGTTTGTATAAATAGTTTTGTAATGTTTTTAGTTTTATTGGTTTTTGTTTATTTCTTTCAAGGTTTTGATTTAAAAAATAAAGTATGTTTTTTTGTGTATATTTTTTAAAGTTTGAGTTTATAAAGTTTAGAGTAGAGATTAATACAATCAAGTTGTGCTGAAAGTTCTTTGTAGTTTTTTTTACCCTTTTTGTAGTGTTTGGTGATTTTTGTTTTAATGTTTTCAATTTTATACTCCTAATATAAGTAATTTCTTTGATTCTAAATTAATTAATAGTACAGTTTTTTAAAAAAGTAAAGTATTTTTATATAAAAAAGAAAAAAAAAGTATATTTAATACATATTTGTTAAATATACTTTACAAAAGCAAGTTTTTGTAATAAAATATGATAAGAATTAACTTGTATTAAGAGTAAATTGTTTTTGCGCTTTAATTTTTATTTAAAATAGTTAGCTTATTAGCGATGGGTTTAATTTTTATTAAGAACTTAGATTAGATTATTTTTATATTATCCTTCATTCAAGAATTAGGCTTGGGTGAAGGAATTAGCCCTATTAGTGTTCTTAATTTTAGCCATGTATTTACATGTATTTAGTTTTATTAAAGCCTTTTATTTTGATTTTAAAGACTTAAATAGTCTGATTTGTTTCTTGCCTTTTTTCTCTTTTTAAAAAAAAGAAAGAAAAAGTCTCTTGGGAGACTTTTTCCAGAAGTAACAAATTGAAAAATATATAATTCAATTTTTAGGTTGTAATAAACAACCTCCACATTGGCTAATGCTTTTGTAGGAGGTTTAATTATTATCTTATCTTAAAGCATTTTTAAGGTCTTGAATACATTTAATTTCACTAGGACTACCTACAAGCTTACTGCCTTCTAAGTCATACTTTTGTTCTGTAATTTTACCATCTGCTAAGAACACAAGATCTTTAGTTTTTTTACTGTTAACAGTAATTGTCAAGGTGTTACTACTATCTTTCCATGTTGCTGTTTTTTTCTTATTGTTGTCAGTTACAGTATCTTGTAAAAAGAGTTTTATTTTTCCATCTTTATCAATTTCTTTTGTTAGCGTAACACTACCTTCTTTTAATTTTAATTCTGTTTTTCCACCTACAAGAGTTCCTTCAAGCTTAATGCCATTTTTTAGAGTTTCTACTGCTTGTGAAGCATTGTCAGCATCTGTCATTTTGGAATATTCAATTGTAGTATCATTTGATCTTGTTATTTTTCTTGAAGTTAGTTTATTATTTTTGTCGTAAGTTTCTTCTGTTGTTGATTCTTGTTTGCCAACAACTTGCCTTGTAACTTGTTTGTTGTCTTTATCATATGTTATTACAGTTAGTGAATTTAGATCCTCAGCAATCAGTATGGATATTTTAGTTTTGTCAGCTTTTACAGCTTCAATTGTTCCAGATCCATCATTTTTGTCAGAAGTTCCTTTAAATTCAAGGCCGTTTATTGTTGCTCTTAAATCATATTTGCCGTCTTTATTTTTTTCTTTACTTACGAAAATTTTAGTTTTATTAAATAAAGACACTGTGTTTTCTTCTTTTAAAGGGAAAACTTCTCCAGGAGCTTCTTTAGACTCTTCTTTTTTGTAATCTATGGATTTGTCGCTATTGATCGCATCAACTGGTAAGTCATTTGTAGCAGTTGGTTCTGCTCCTTTTTGTGCACATGCCATCAAAGCTAATACTAAAACACATCCTAGTAAATATTGTTTCATGAATTCTCCTTATTTTAAAGCAGTTTTGAGATCATCAAGTGTTTTAATTTCTTCAGCTTGGCCTTCAAGCTTGTCGCCGTTTGTGTTGTAACTTTGTTGAGTTATTGTGCCTTCTTTTGTAAACACAAGGTCTTTAGTTTTTTTACTGTTAACAGTAATTGTTAAAGTGGAAGTATTTTCATCCCAATCCCCAGTTTTTTTGCTAGCCTGAGTGGTGTTAGTATCCTCAACTGAAATTGTTACTTTTCCATCATTTTCATCAATTTCTTTGGCTAAGGTAACAGTTCCTTCTTTAACTTCCAATTTTATTTTGTTGTTCTCTACAGCTCCTTCAAGAGTGAAGTTTTTTAAAGCTTCTTTGGCTTTCCCTTTTCCTTCTTTTGTCATTTCTGTTAATTCAAGCTTGGTGCCATTTGCTCTTGTAATTGTTTTCTCAGTTACGTATTCACCGTTTGCGTCAAATATTTCTTCTGTTGATGACTTGTCTTTAGCGGTTGTTTTTTTTGACACTTTCTTGCCATCTGCTTTTGTAATTTCAAGTGTGGTTTCTAGGTCATCAGAAACTGTTAACTTAACTTTACTATTGTCGTCTTTTACACCTTCAAGTGTTCCAGACCCATCGTTTTTGTCAGAAGTTCCTTTTAGTTCAAGGTTGCCTACTGTTGCCATTAGCTCGTATTTGCCGTCTTTGTTTTTTTCTTTGCTTACAAGAACTTTCTCTCCGCTAGACAACTCTACTGATGATGAAGTGTTGCTATCACCAGAGGCAGTGTCGCCAGCATTTTGCTTACATGCTATTAGGGCTAATATTAGACTTATTCCCAATAAATATTTTTTCATAATATATTCTCCTTTTATATTAATATAACTTAATACAAATATAATTATATTATAAGATCAATAAATAACAAATAGAAAATTGAAAAAAAATAAAATGATAACATCCTTTAATTGGTTTTAGATTAAAAATAGACTTTATTTTTTTTAAAAAAAAAGTCCCAAAATTGGGACTTTTGGAAAAAAGAAAAATTAAATGACCTTAATCTATATTTTTTGAATATTTCTTGTAAATTTGGATTGCAATTGGTTTGATTTTGTCTATGTAATTTTTTAAATTAGCAATGTTTGTTTTGATTGATTTTATGGTTTGATCTTTTTCTAATTTGCTTGTATCAAAGAGTTGAAACTCAGGATAATTTTTGTTATTTACTTTTTGTTTGGTTTTTACAAGAAATGTTTGCAAATACATAATATAGCTTGAAAGATGTGCTTCATATAGGCTTAAAGCTTTTAGTGTTTGCTCTTTTGGGTATGTTGGCTCTTTTGGAAGGTTTGCTATTGTAGAGCACGAAAAGAGTGTAATCATGTTTAATAAAAACAATAAAGGTAAATTTTTAATTTTCAATTTTATCTCCTTTTAAGTCTTTTTTTATTTCTTCTTGGAGTGTTTTGGTTTTTATTGCCATTAGCTCGTTTCTTTCTTCTCTTAAAAGTTCAATAATGCTTTGATCTCTCTCGTCATTAATGCTTGATATAAGCTCTGTAATTTTATTATTAACATCTTCGATTGCATTTAATATTTTTGTTGATTCTTCCTCTTCAAGGGTTTTTATTTTCTCCTTGTAGATGCTCATTATTAGGTTGTAGAGATTAAGCCCTAAATATATTCCCTTTTCTACTTTGATTTCTGTTGGGGAATCGCTACTTTTTAGAAAATCATATAAATTATTTAAAGCCTCAATACCAGAGTTGATGTTTATTTTGTTGTTCATTTTGTTTCCTTTTTATTTGTATCTTTTAAGAGCTTTTTTATAATAAAGTTTAGATTGTCTCTAAACTGCGGTTTTATTGCTGAAATAATTGGTATTGTTGTCAGCACAATAAATCCCCCCAATATAATAAGTTTTGTATTGTCAATTGTTGACAAAAAAATAAATATTGTATCCATAAATATCTCCTTTTAATTTGTTTTATACTTTGTTTAGTATTGGCATTATTTCTCCACTGTTTATGCTGCCTACTCCAACGTAGTACCAGCCGTTGTAAATTGGTGTTTTAAGTGTGGACATGTTTTTTGAAGAAAATGAGGCTATTAGCATTTTAGCAGAGCTTTTTGAAAATCGAAGGTAAAATTGTTTATTGTGATCTTCTGTTGAGCTTGAATGCCTGATTTCTGCTGTAATTTGTAAGTAAATGTAACTGTTTTGGTAAGATTCATTTATTACAATTGATGCACTGCTTTTGTTTTTAAGTACAATTGTTGTGGCTTTGTCCTTATATTGGAATTCCAATATTTTATCATCATCAATTATTGTATGCATTCCCCCAAAGTTGTCTGGTTTTCCTTGCCACCAAATAGGAACTTCTACAATTTGTGGAATTCCTTCTTGATAGCAGCTTACAAGTTGTTCTTTTTTTACACTAAAAGTCTGTTTAGTTATTGATTTAAAAGATTCTTTGAATTGCTTTGTGAAATTACTTATTTGTAAGCAGTCTTTTAAGTCACTTTTTAGTTGATTTATTTCAGATTTTTCTGCAAGAACTTCTTTTAAGCTTTCAACAAAGATTTCAAATTGAATAAGTTCAAGATTTTTTGTGTTTGAGTTGTAAATTGTAATTTTGTTTGAAGGCAAATTTGTTTCTGTGTGCTTTAAGCTTGAAATAAGCTTAAGTTTAAATTTTTCAAAAACAGTGTCAAAGTTTATGTTCTCAGGCAGCGCGCTTAAGTCTAAAAGCTTAGAGATTACTTTAATGTAAATGTTTTTTATGTATTCTTCGTTTTCTAAAAGCTCTCTACTAATTACATCTTTAATTGCTCTCTTAAAGCAGTGAAATTCGCTGCTGTAAAATGTGTCGTTTTGTATTTGTTCTAGGAGATGTTTGTATGTGATTGCGCAAGTATCTTCTATTATGTCATCAATAGGAATAAGATCACTCTTATTAACTTTTGTTTTTCTGTTTAAATCTTTTATTTGTACGCTTTCTTGTGGTTCGTTGGTATTCATAAATTTTCCTTTTAAATTTCTTTTTTAATTTTTTATTTATAATTATATTAAGCCTAGTAGAATCACAAAAATGATCTACTGTGCAAAATTTTTTGTTCTTGTACTTTTTATTTCTATTTGTTTTTTGTCTATGATTTTTACTATTCTTCCTACAGGAATTAATATTTTAATAAATTCGTATACTGAATTTTTGTAATCTTTGGGCATATAGTTAGAAACTAAAGCTTTTTTAAATCCAGCGTGTTTTGCAGTTATTGTTTTTAACTTATTTTGATTTTTTGCTGCAATATTAAATTCAATAGGAGATTTAATGTTTCCAAGCAATTTTATTATTATTTCGCCTGGAGCTTTTTCGTTTGAGCTGACTTCTACATTTGCTCGTAAAAAGGCTTTAAAGAGTACAATAAAGCTTTCGTCAGTACCAATAGATTTTATTGCAAAAATAACCGCATCTAAAAAGTTAACAAGATTTTTGTCTAGCTCTTTTTTAAAGTGAAATGCGTTAAATATTGAAAGCATTAGTAATGCAATGTATTTAGAGTTAATGCTTTCTTTAACATTTATTGTTTTAAAGTTTAAAAGAAGTTCTTTTAGTTCTCTTAAAATCTCTTTTTTGTAATCAAGCTCATTGCAAATAAACTTTTCAATTTGGGTATTTTCTAAGAATTTTGGTATCTTTTCTTTCATTTTTATTCTCTGTTAATAAGAAGTCTTTTGTTTGTATCAAAAATAATGATTTCATTCTCTTTAGTCTCTTCGTTTTTATTAAACTTAAAATCACTCTCAGCAAGCTCTGTTATTTTTTTTGTGTCATCACTTTTAATGCAAATTCCTATTTTAAGCTCTTTTATTCCTTTGATCATGCTAACTGGCGCAAGAAAGTCTTGATATCTAAGAGATGTTCCCATTTCAATGTATTTTTCGGCTAATATTTTATTGTAAATGTCTCTTATTTGGGTATCTATTTCTTTAAAGACTGCGTCTTTTGCTTCTGTTTTGTAGGTTACTTTAAGATATGCGTATTTTTTCTTGCCTAAGCTTAATTTGTATGTTTTTTTTTGATTGTGTTTGTTTAAAAACTCAATTTCAATCTCCCCTGTAAAAACAGTTCCGCTTGGGGCTGTGTAGTATATTGCTTGCCAAATATTTTTTTTAGTCTCAATTTTGATTTCATTTTTTTCTTTGTTTTCAAAACAATCTTCTTGCAGTATTAAGTAAAGGCTTATTGTTCCAGCGCCACTTATAATATTTATGTGTTTTACCCCTGTAACATTTAGCAAAGCTTTTCTTATTGCTTCGTAGGTTGAGCTTTTAGGAGTACTTAAATCTTCTCTTAGTGCATTAAAGTAGCTTCCATTTTCTTTTATTTTTAAAAAAAGCTCTTTTAAGACTTCTGATATTTGTTTGTCAATGCTTGAGCTTGGAAAGTTTATTATGTCGTAGATTGAATTCTCTTTAATGTCTATGCCGTATTTTGTTCTTAAAATCTCTTTTTTTTCATTTTGAATTTCTTCTATTGTTTTTTCTAGTATTCCTAAGTTTTTATCAAAAATTATACTCATATTTTAAAATCCATTTTTAAAGTGTCTTTCCCCAAAAAGAAAAATTTTATTGTTAATGTTTTGTTTGTAATACTCAGGTGTAAGTTAAGAAGATCTATTTTTAGTTCTTTTGAAAGGTTTAAAAAAAAATTTTTAATAGATTCTGTTTTATTGGCTTTGCAAAGTTTAAAGTAAAAGTTGTAGTCAAATCCATAATTTGGGTTTTCTTTTAAACTTCCCCTTGGCGTTTTAAGGAAAAAAAATAAGCGCTGTTTTTGTTCTTCAATGTTTTCTGTTAATTTAAGATCATTGTTAAATACTATATTAAATTTTTCGTCAATTTTAATATCCATTTTTAAATACCAAAGTCATTCTAGCATATTTTATTTGATATTTCTATAAAGTTTTACAAAATGTTTATTATTTTAAATGTTGAGATATATTGTAATTTATATTTTTTTTAAAAAAGTTTATTTAATTTTAATATTTAAATAATTTGTAAAATCACAGTGTGGGAGACTGTATGAAAAATATTTTATTATTTGTTATTTTATTATTTTTTTCTTGTAAAGAATTTAATTATCCTGATACCAGAAGTAAGTCTTTAAAGCTTTCAGATTCTTCTAATACTTCAACCGAAGACCTTAAAAAGTCTTTTTTAGACTCTCTAAATGATGACCAAAAAGAAGCTTTGTTTTTTCTCAAGCAGGTTGTTCTTGACAGTAGTCCTGATAAATTTAATCAGATTTTTGATTTAAATCAAGACGAAGTAAAAGAAATGCTTGCCACTGTTGTTAAGTGTTTAAAGGCCAAAAGAAAGGCCAAAATAGCCCTTGAGCGTTCAAATGATGTAAATGTTGCTAATGCTAAGCAGCAGTTGCTGCAAGTTGAAAAAACTTACATAGATAATTTAAGACAATCTTTTCTGACTAGTAGAGACATTAAAAAGGCTTGTGATCTTGTGAAAAATTATGATGCATCTGCTTCGTTTTAACTTTTTTTCATGTTAACTGATTGTTTGATTAACTCTTTTTTTAAAAAGAAGAGTTAATCTTTCTGTTGTGTTGTAAATGTATTTGGAGCAATAAAATGCAAATTTTTGTGATTTCTCTGATGTTAATGTTTTCCATTTCTTTGTGAAATTTTACAACATATTAAAATAATATAGATTATTAATACCAATTTGGTTTAAAAGGTATTAATAGAATAATTTAAGCTTAATGCCTTGTTAGCATTATTTTAATTCGGTTTTTCATTTTAAAAAAACAATTTTTAAAATAATTGAAAGCCTAATTCCTTTTATTGTAAGAATTAAAATAGTGTATACATTTAGTGTATGTAAAGTGAGCTATATTTTTATTTAAACCTATAATTAAATAGAGGAAATTTAATTTATGAACAAAATAGGAATTGCATTTGGTATTAGCTTTCTATTGTTTGTTAATTGTAATAGCAAATCTTTAGAAGAAGATTCAAAAATTACCAATTCTGAGAATAAACAAAGTTTAATAAGCAATCAAAAAAAATCTTTAAAGTCTAAAAACAGTAGACTTAAAGATTCCAATTTAAGCAATTTTAAAAACAAAAAGAATGGCCAATTAGGCTTAAAAGAATTTAAAGATTCCAAAAATGATTTTCAAACTTCTCAAAATTCCAAAAATTCAATCTTGCCAAACTTGGATAAGTCTGGTAGTAGTAGTTTGGCTAATTTAGATAATTCTTTGTCTTTGCAAAAAACTTCCCCAAAGAGCAATGTTGGTAAGTCAAAACAGAGTAAAGCTTTGCTGAAAAATTCTCAAGGCGAGATTTTAACTCCCCATTTAAATTTGGAAGAGGATAAAAATTTTGAGCTTTTCAAGAAATCTTTGCAAAACGATGAGCACAGATATTCTCTTGGTGGGTGGCTTTTAAATAGTGATGAAGTGTTAATAAAGTATAGGTACAGCGAAAAAGATGTTAATCAGTTCTTAATTGACATAGGAAAAAAGCGATGGGGAGATTTGTCTTCTAAAATAAGCATTTTAGTGCGACTTATTGAAAATTATTCTGATAAAAGTGATAGAGAAGATGAAATGTCTCTTTTAGAAATGAATTTGTGTCAACAATTTTATTTAACCAAGATTAATGCTAATGGTTCAAACGCAGACATTTTTGTTGCTCTTGAAAAAACAATTGATCAACAAACAAGTAGTGTTAGCAAAGAGCTTCTTGAATTGAAAAATTTTGCTCTTACTACAAAGTCAGAGCTTGATTGGCATTTAAATTGGAAGCGCAATTTAACAGACGAAGAACACGAGACTTTGCAATTTTGTAAGTTTTTGCTAGACGAAGAATTAGATTTTGAAAATCTTGAAGATTTGTTTAAAAGGCTTGGAAAGGAATATTCTAGATTGATATTGAGAAAACTAGAGGAGATAACATTAAATTATGATGTTAATATGTTTTTAAAAGAAATGGAGAAATCTCGCAAATCTTTAAAACAAGCATTAGGCTCTATTGGGAATAAAAACAGAAGAGTATTAATTCTTAAAGTTAGAAATACCCTTTTAGAAATTTTTAAACTTTATTATAAAAATATTGGCAAGAATAAAAAACTTTATGATTACATAAATCGCATTCTAAACGGTTTAATAAAAGAAATTAGCAGACGTTAAGGGCTTTGTTTGATTTTTGTGTTAATTGATCTAAATTTGCTTCTAATAATTTAATTTAAAAATTTTAAATATTAGAAAAGTTTTAAAGGGGGAGCGTTTTGAAAAGAGTCATTGTATCTTTTGTTGTTTTAATTTTTGGTTGTAATTTAGATAACAGCTCAAAAATGGAAAAACAAAGTAGCAGACTTATTGGGGAGAATCGATCAGTCAGGCTAGGCCAAGAAAAAAAGGTTTTAGGCGCAGTAAATTTTAGTCGATTCCCGGATGATTCTGGTTTGGTGCCCAGGTTTCAAAATTATAAAACTTTAAAAGCGCTTGAGAAGAAAATTAAATTCACCGATTACGACCACATAGAGTTTTTAGAAGGAACAAAATCAATCCCTTTGGCGTTTGGTTGGTTGTCGATATCTGTTAATTGGATAAAAATTAAAGCCAGAGATTTGTTTGATGAGTGCGGAGATTCTATTAACGAGCTTAGGGGCATTAAGTATTCGTATCTTGTTTCTCCGGTTAGTGGAACCCACATTTCTTATGCTATGCCTTTGATTATTTTTGAGACTACCAGTGAGGCTGATCCGCTTTATTCTGTTTCTGGATTTAAATTAATAACCAAGGGAAGTGATATAAACTTTAATGAAAGCAGAGGGGGGGGCCTTTTTGGAGGAATTCCAATGTCTGAAAAATCAGTTGAAGCTGGGCTTGTAACCGCATATCCTTTTGGTTCTAGTGATGCTAAAAAAATTGTTGAGGCTTTTAATGCTCTTAATAATAATGGAAGTTGGAGCGATATGGTTGCTGAGATTACTGTTAAGTTTAAGAAACAGCCAAAAAATGAGAAAGTTTACAAAATTTTGCTTGATTCTAAGCTTTTTAATGTTGCCATGAAAAAAATAATTGAAAAATATCCTGAAATCAAAGCTAAAAGTTCAGCATTTAAGTCGTTTAACTAAATTAACTAAAAAAGTTATTTTAAAAGCTAGGGTAAAACCACTAGCTTTTAAAAATTAATTTCAAATTTCAGATTTAGTTTAGTATTATGAAGCGTCTTTAAGGCTATTGAATATAGTTTTAGGATCTGCTTGACTAAAAATTCCGTCAAATCCGCTAGCAAGTGCGTTTTTATAAGCATTTAGCTTTTCAGGATCTTTTTCGTTTAGATCTTTATTTTCTTTAATTTTTGCAAGCATTTCTTTTATTTCATCTTCTCTTAGATCTGATAAAAATTTGTTTAAAGTCTCTTCAATTTTGTTCTCATCTCCGGCAGCATTTTTAAAATTTAAACCAATACTTGGGTCTATTAGTTTTTCTTTTAATAAATTTATCAGAAATGTTACTGTTTCTTTTTCGGTAGAATCTAAATTTTTTAAAGACATTGTTTCATTAAATTCAATTCTATCATCATCAACTAGATCTGATTGTAATTTTTCAGCATCTTTGTCTGGATCATTATTTAGCTCAGCATCATCACTTTTTTTTGTGCAATTAAACATAAATGCTAATATAAAAAATACAATAATTGTTTTTTTCAAAATAGTCTCCTTAAAAAGTAGTTTTAATTGTTAATAATTAGTAATTATAGCATTTTAATATGATGTTTAGAATAATTTAATCAATAATTACAATTTTTAATTAAATTATTCTGCCAATTTGGTATTTAGAATGATCTCTTAATTAAGTTGAATATTATACAAATTTAATATTGCAATATTTTTAAAGGATTGAAAATTTATTTTGAATAAATTAATCAGTCCTAAAAAAGAGAATTCTTAAATGCTTTTGTTTGAGGTTAATTAATTTTAATATTAGATCGTAAAAATTGTTGTTTTTCATTTATTTAATAACTTTTTTTAAAAGAGAGTTGAAATCCGTTTGTTCCAATATTAAAATTGGGCTCAAAACCTAAAAGCTCAGCGCTAAGTCTTTTTCTAAGATTTTCATTGTGCTTATTTGCAAATGTAAATGGAATAATAAGTGAGGTTATGTGGGATGTTAAAAGCATGCTTGCTCCAATTCCTATTAGTAGGGATCCGGCTAACCCTTTGTTACTAGTATTGTTGATAATCATTCCAGTTCCCCAAAGGATTGCTCCTAGTACATCAAATCCAAGCACTGTGCCACCACCAATGTAATCCCCTTGGACAAAAGAACCTATTCCAAAAGGTAAAAACAAATTCAACAAGAATGGTCCGATTGGATTTTTTTTGTCTTTATCATATTTATTAAAACTTTCAATACCTTTTTCAATTTTGTCTTGATTGTCTTTTGTGGCAAAGGTTTGAAGCGTTAGGCCAAAAATTAATATTAATGTGAAAATTTTTTTCATATTAATCATCTCCTTTAATAAATTAAGCTTTGAGAATTAAAATATTAGCGCAATTAATAATAAATTAATATAAAGCTTATTTCAAGCAAAAAAAGACTCTTAGTAAAACGAAGTTAAGGGGCATCTAGAAGTAGAAATTACTCTAGAAAGTAAGACAAACTTTTAAGCAAAGGGTAAATGAGAACAAAGCTTTTCATAAAAACAATACTATTTACCAGTTATACATACCCATTTCGATTTTTTTGCTCACATTTTTTTATTTTCGTTTGTAACCGCCAATTATTAAAAATAAAATTATTAAACCTCAATTAATTTTACATTAATTATTTTTAAATACAATTGCTTTAAAGTATATATCATTAATAATTTTAATCTATTGCTAAATGTTATTAAGAAATTAAAAATTATAGAAAAGTGGTTTTTTATTATTAAAATAATTTCAATGTCTTTTGAATTCATTAAAAATTTAAAAACAGTATCTTTGCTTAAAGTTTATGTAAATTATAGGTAAAAAATTCTTATTTAATAAAAGATTTAAAAAGTTAAGCCCATCTTTAATTAAAGATGGGCTTTTGCAGTTTTGATAATTTCAGTATATAGTTAAAGTTTTTCCATTAATGGGGATATTATTTCATCTTTTAATGTGTCTATTTCTTTTTCTTTTTTTTCTAGAATTTGATTGTGAATGTTGATTACATGAGATTTAAGCTCGGTGGTATTTGTTTTTATGTTATTTGTATCATTTTTGTAGTCTAGTAAAAGTTGTTTGAAAGTGTCTGAGATTTCTTTTTTTGTGGATAATATTTTTTCAAACGAATTTGTAAGTTTTTCTATATCTGAAATGTTTAGTTTGTTTAGAGAATCTTTTTTGGAAGTTAGCTCAACAATTGTTTTGTCAATCTTGATTTCAATTATGCTAAGGGCGTTAAAGATTAGCCCTATTTCTTTTGCTTCCATTATAATATCTGAGACCGTTTCCAATTGATTAGTATCAATAGTATATAAGGCGCTATAAACTTCTTTTCTAAATTTCTTAGATCGCTCGGTATTTTGGTGTGTTCTTTCATTTTTTTCGCCCATCCAGCTCAACTCTTTGAAAATCCACATTCCATATTGATTTTCAGGCTCTTCGTCAATTCTTTTTATATACTTTTCTCTTTCTGTGTTAGCTTTTTTTATTAAATCATTAAGTGATATGTTTTTTGTTTTTTTATTACCGTCTTCTTCTTGGTTAGGGGTTGCTTCTGCTTTATAGAGGTTTACTTCTTGATTTGGTTTTGTTTCTTCTTTAGGGGGGGTTACTTCTTGATTTGGTTTTACTTCTTTTTTAGGGGTTGGGGTTACTTCTTGATTTAGTTTTGCTTCTTCTTTAGGGGGGTTTACTTCTTGATTTGGTTTTGTTTCTGCCTTAGGGGTTAGTTTTTTTTTATTGTCTTTTGTTATTTTTTTGCTAGATTGATGATTGATGTTTTTTTGATTGGTGTTAACATCTGGATTGCAAGCATTTAAAAATAAACAAACAAAGATGCTTGCAATTATGCTGTATTTCATAAATTCTCCTTACTTAAAATTTAAAATTTAATATTCAATATAATAAAATAATTAATATAATGCAATACTAAATACAAAATTATATTGAATATAAATTATTAAAATAATAGGATCAAAGCAATATTGTATTAAAAATTACAAAAATAAGTAAGAATAAATGCTAATCAAAGTTCTAATACATGGCTTTTGCCTATGTACTGTTAAAATAATGTGTGTAAATATATAAGTCTTTGGTTAAAAAGTTAAGCCTATCTTTAATTAAAGATAGGCTTTTGCTGTTTTGATAATTTTAGTATATAATTTAGTGTTTTTTCATTAATGAGGATATTTCCTCTTTTAATTTGTCTGTGTCTGTTTCTTTTTCTCTAAGCTGCTTTTGAAGTGCAGTTAAAGAAGTTTTAAGCTCATCGGTATTTGTTTGTATTTTATTTGTATCATTTTTGTAATCTAATAAAAGTTGGTTTACCGTGTCTGAGACGTCTTTTTTTATGGATAATATTTTTTTAAATGAATTTGTAAGTTTTTCTATATCTGAAATTTCTAGTTTGTTTAGAGTATCTTTTTTGGAATATAAGTCAACAATTGTGTCGGCAATCTTGCCTTCATGTAGGCTAAGGGTGTTTAATGTTCCTTGTGTTTTGCCTGCTTTAATTATAATTTCTGAAACTGTCTTTAATTGATTAGTATCAATAGTATATAAAGCACTATAAACATTTTTTCTGTATCTGTTAGATCTCTCAGTATTTGCGGCTAACTTTTCACCATCTTCTTTGTCTACCCAGCCAAACTCTTTGAAAACTAACATTCCGTATTGGTCTTCAGGCTCTTTGTCAAATCTTTTTACATATTCTTCTCTTTCTGCGTTAGCTTTTTTTATTAAATTTATTAAATCATCTAGTGGTGTGTTTTTTATTTTTTTATTATGGTCTTCTTCTTGATTTGGTTTTGCTTTTTCTTTAGGGGTTACTTCTTGATTTGGTTTTACTTCTGCTTTAGGGGTTAATTTTTTTTTATTGTATTTTGTTCTTTTTTTGCTAGATTGATGTTTAATTTTTTTTTGATTGATGTTAACATCTGGATTGCAAGCATTTAAAAATAAAAAAACAAAGATGCTTACAATTATGCTGTATTTCATAAATTCTCCTTATTCAAAATTTAATATAATATTTAGTATAATGCAATACTAAATATTATATTAAATTTTGAATATAAATTATTAAAATAATAGGATCAAATTGATATTGTGTTAAAAATTACAAAAATAAGTAAGACTAAATGCCAATCAAAGTTCTAATACATGGCTTTAACCTATGTACTGTTAAAATAATGTGTGTAAATATAAGTCTTTGGTTAAAAAGTTAAGCCTATCTTTAATTAAAGATAGGCTTTTGCTGTTTTGATAATTTTAGTATATAATTTAGAGTTTGTTCATTAATGAGGATATTTCCTCTTTTAATTTGTCTGTTTCTGTTTCTTTTTCTATGAGCTTCTTGTGAAGTTTGGTTAGATAAGATTTAAGTTCATCGGAATTTGTTTGTATTATGTTATTTTTATCATTTTTGTAATCTAATAAAAGTTGATTGAAAGAGTCCGAGACGTCTTTTTTTATGAATAATATTTTTTCAAACAAATTTTTAAGTTTTTCTATATCTGAAATTTCTAGTTTGTTTAGAGTATCTTTTTTGGAATATAAGTCAACAATTGTGTCGTTAATTTTGCCTTGATGTAGGCTAATGGTGTTAAATAGGTCTTGTTCTTTTTCGGCTGACATTATAATTTCTGAAACTGTCTTTAATTGATTAGTATCAATAGTATATAAGGCACTATAAACATTTTTTCTATATCTGTTAGATCTCTCGGAATCTTCGGCTACCTTTTCACCTTTTTCGTCTGCCCAGCCCAACTCTTTGAAAGCCAATATTCCGTATTGATCTTCAGGCTCTTCGTCAAATCTTTTTATATACTTTTCTCTGTCTGCGTTAGCTTTTTTTATTAAATTTATTAAATCATCTAGTGGTGTATTTTTCATTTTTTTGCTAGATTGATTTTTGATGTTTTTTTGATTGGTGTTAACATCTGGATTGCAAGCATTTAAAAATAAAAAAACAAAGATGCTTACAATAATACTGTATTTCATAAATTCTCCTTATTTAATATAATACAATACTAAATACAAAATTATATTAAATATAGATTATTAAAATAATAGGATCAAATCAATATTGTGTTAAAAATTACAAAAATAAGTAAGACTAAATGCCAATCAAAGTTCTAATGCATGGCTTTTGACTATGTACTGTTAAAATAATGTGTGTAAATATATAAGTCTTTGGTTAAAAAGTTAAGCCTATCTTTAATTAAAGATAGGCTTTTGCTGTTTTGATAATTTTAGTATATAGTTAAAGGTTTTCAATCAATGAGAATATTTCATTTTTTAATTCATTTTCTTTTTCTTTTTTTTCTAGAATTTGATTGTGAAGTTTGATTACATAAGATTTAAGTTCAGCGGCATTTGTTTTTATGTTATTTGTATCATTTTCGTAGTCTAATAAAAGTTGGTTTAACTCGCCTGAGACGTCTTTTTTTATGGATAATATTTTTTCAAACGAATTTTTAAGTTTTTCTATATTTGAAATTTCTAGTTTATTTAGATAATCTTTTTTTGAATATAAGTCAATAATTACTTGGTCAAGAGTGTTTCCAAATGCGCTAAGAGTGTTAAATAGGCCTTGTGTTTGTTTTGATAACATTACAATTTCTGAAACTTTCTTTAATTGATTAGTATCAATATCACTTAGGGCGCTATAGATTTTTTTTCTGTAATTTTTAGATCTCTCAGTATTTGCCGCTATATTTTCACCTTTTGATGAGCCATCTTTTCCCCACCAGCCCAATTCTTTAAAAATTGACATTCCATATTGGTTTTCAGGTTCTTCGTCAAATCTTTTTACATATTCTTCTCTTTCTGCGTTAGCTTTTTTTATTAAATTTATTAAATCATCAAGTGGTGTGTTTTTTATTTTTTTATTATGGTCTTCTTCTTGATTTGGTTTTACTTCTGCTTTAGGGGTTAGTTTTTTTTTATTGTATTTTTTTCTTTTTTTGCTCAATTGATGTTTGATGTTTTTTTGATTGGTGTTAATATCTGGATTGCAAGCATTTAAAAATAAAAAAACAAAGATGCTTGCAATTATGCTGTATTTCATAAATTTTCTCCTTAATTAAAATTTAAAAATTTAATAATCAATATAATATAATACTAAATATAATACAATACTCAATACAAAATTATATTAAATATAGATTATTGAAATAATAGGATCAAATCAATATTGTGTTAAAAATTACAAAAATAAGTAAGACTAAATGCCAATCAAAGTTCTCATACATGGCTTTTGCCTATGTACTGTTAAAATAATTTTTGTGGTAAATATATAAGTTTATTCAAATGCTCTTTTTAATAAGTTTTAAAAGTTTTACTAAGATGGATTTCTTAAGAATTGTTAAATCCCAAAAATAGTAATTTTTTTAGTAAAATCATTATTTTAATGTATTAAAAATATGCAAAAAAATTTTAAGTCCGAATATTTGCTTTTGGAAAAGATTTATTTAAATTGAAATTTTTGAGCTCAAATTAATACCTTTAATTGATTTTTTTAACTCTATTATAATACTTGTTATTGTTTGTATAAGAGCATTAGCTTTATTGAGTTGTTAGTTGTCTGCTAAGTAGGAGTTAAGATGTTCAAACTTTTTCAAGAATTTAGAATTTGCTTTATGGGTTTTGATGAGATTCTTACTCAAGACATATGAATAGAATAATAAATAAAAGGGAAGTTTATTGGTTTTATATGTATAAGGATTTATATATCTCTAGATATTAGTATCCTTGAACAAGGACATAGGAATAATATTGTTATGAAGGTCTATTATTGATCAATAATGTTTTAAAGTTAAGAGAGGAAGAGTATTTTTAAGATGATTTTCATCTATTAATCGTAATGTGTGTAAAAAATGAAAAGTATAACTATAATGAGGAAATAGGAATATTCTTTTCTGAAAGATTGAAAATATGTAAAAGGGGTGCATTAATAATAATGCAAAAGAAAAGTTTTAATTTTTATTGCTTTAAGGCAAAGAAATATGTCTGCTGTGGGGATAGATTAGGGCAATTTAATTTGATTGTGATTTTTGATTTTTTAAAGGGGAGGATTGGATATAGTTAAATAATTCAATTAATATGGCTATTATATAATAATAGCCATATTAATTGATGGGAAGAGAAGTGATTAAATGGCAAGCGTAATTATATTTATATTAATAATGTCATTTGCTAATCATTAAATAAATGCTTGAATTTTCTAATGATACTTTTATTGATGAGTTTTTACTATTGAATTTGTCCGCTGCTAATTTAAGATTATGATAATTGGTTTGATTATTATCATTGTTATTAGCTGTCGATATTTTTAACAACAAATCCAATAAATTTATTATTTTTAGTTTATTTTTTAGATTAATCTTAGTTGCATATGAAGCATTATAACTTTTACATTAATTCTTTAAGTTAAATCAATCTTTTTAATGTGTTTTGTTGAATTCATTTAATTAGCTTGGGAATATATTTACCCCTATATTATCTTTATTATTTTTTTGTTATTATGATTAGATTTTTTCTTAGATGTCAGTCTTGGCTGCATTTGCCCATTTTGAAAGCTTATCGATGTCTTAGTGTTTTAATTTTTTATATTTAATTCTGCAATTTCATTTATATTATTTAATGCTTGATCAATTTTTGCTAAACTTAAGTTTTAAACTAAACAACTATAATAA
>NZ_CP124047.1 GCF_030440365.1 [Borrelia] lusitaniae | reverse complement strand
TTTTTCTATTGGATTAGCTGTTTTTATATTTTATTTTAAAAATTTTACATAAGCTTGTCGATTTCCATTTTTATGTTATCGGACAATCCTCCAAATACAATTTGAACACTATTTCCTTTTTTTAATAGTCCACTAGCACCCAGATTTTTGAAATAAGCATCTGATTTGATGAATTCTATTTGTTTTAAATTAATTCTTAGTCTTGATGCACATGCATCAATATATGTAATATTATCTTTTCCTCCAAGACCTTCTAATACTTTTAAAGCAATTTCTGATAAATTTGTTTTTTCTGAACTTATTTTATCTTTTTCCATTTCTTCATCTTCTCTTCCTATTGTTTTAAGATTAAATTTCATGATTGCAAATTTAAATATAAAGTAAAATCCAATAAAGTAGAAGATTCCCAAAATAGGAATTGCTATCCAGTTTGTTTTGCTATTTCCCTGAAGTATCCCAAATAGAAACATATCTATAAATCCTCCAGAAAATGTTAGTCCAACTCCTACGTTTAAAAGGTGTGTTAAAAGATATGCTAATCCAAAAAGAGGAACATATATAAAATAATAAAGCGCTGGTGCTGCAAAAAGGAATGCAAATTCAAGAGGTTCTGTAATTCCTGTTAACATTGATGTAAAACTAGCAGATAACAACAATGAAGCTACATTATTTTTATTTTCAGGTTTTGATGTATGGTACATAGCAAGCGCAGCACCAGGTAATCCAAAAATCATAACAACAAATTCTCCGCTGAAAAACCTTGTTCCTTTTGCAACTTCAAAGTGTACAGTATTAGGATCTGCAAGCTGTTTGAAAAATATATTTTGTGCTCCTGATATGAGTTCTCCATTTATTTCCAATGTTCCACCCACAGCTGTTTGCCAAAATGGCAAATAAAATATGTGGTGAAGTCCAAAAGGAATTAAAGATCTTTTTATTGCTCCGTATGCAAATGTTCCAAAAAGCCCAGACTGTTCTACAATGTTTCCAAATGCGGTCATTGCACCTTGGATAAATGGCCAAATAAATGTTAAAAATATTCCTACCACAAACATTGCCATTGTGGTTACGATTGGTACAAATCTTGTACCTCCAAAAAATGCTAAAAATGTGGGTAATTGAATGTTATAGAATCTGTTATGAAGAAAGACAGCGACAAATCCTGCTATTAGTCCCCCCATTACGCTCATTTGAAGAGAGAATATTCCAAGAACACTTGTATATTCTTGACTTTTTGCAGTTGCAGCTGTTTCAGGCATTCCTAAATCTAGTAGTGCTTTTAAACTTGCAGTTTCTGGTGTGATTCCTTGTATGTACAAGATTCCATTTATGGTTTGGTGCATAACCAAAAAGCCTACTACCCCTGCTAATGCAGCTGTTCCTTTTTCTACCTTGGCAAGTCCTATTGGAATTGCTGCTGCAAACATTAAAGGCAAGTTAGCAAAAATTACTTCTCCTGTATATTTCATAAGATAAAGGATTGAGTTTGCTGCGGTTCCTTTTCCAAGCATTTCTTCTAATCCATAAGCCTGAATCATTGTCTCGTTAGTAAATGCTCCTCCAATTCCCAATAAAATTCCGGCTGCTGGTAGAAGTGCTATAGGAAGCATGAAAGCTTTTCCTACTTTTTGTAATATTGTAAATATAGATATAGATGCGGATGATGTTGACATAATTTTCCCCTTTTTATTAATATCAAATTAATTAATTAAAATAATTAATTTGAATAATATGCTTAATATCTTAACAAGATTTTTCAATCTTGTAAAGATTAGCATAAAGTAAATCATAATATTTTTATGATGCTAATTAATTAAATATTCAAATTAGCATGATAAAGTTAAATGCTAATTAAATATTTATAAATTTCACTGGTCTTGTCGCAGTAATCTATGGGTAGTTTATTGTCGGCATCTTTGATATTTGGGCTAGCACCTTTTTTAATAAGCGATTTAATAAAATTTAATTCATATTTTTGAATTATGGCATTATGAAGAGCTGTTTGAGAATTTTGATTTGTTAAATTGATATTAAATTCTTTTGTTATTAAATAATTTAATATACTTTTTGCTTTTACATTTATGGCATAAGTAAATATTGGATTGCCGTTAGAAAATATTGTATTTAATGAAAAAAAATTATTATTCTTTGCTAAAAATTCTTTAAAATCATCAAGTTTATCATTTTCAGTTAAATATTGTAGTTGCTTTTTTTTCTCAATGTATAAACCATACTCTTTTTTGATTTTTATTCTATTAAGAAAATTATCTTTCTCCTCTTGTAAGTCTATGTAATAAGGACTAGTCTCTATATTATTTTTGTAATACTTTATGGGAGTGATAATATTGTTTTGATCAAGATAGTAAACGTTTATTAATTCCTTGAAGTGAATATTTTTATTTTCTCGGATTAGATCAAATTTAACTTTATAGCTTTCAAATTCTCTAAAGGGAACTAAATTATAATTTTGATCGTAAAAGAGTAACTCTGTTATTTCTCCTTTTGCATTTTTTAAAACAGGAATAATATTTCCATTCTCATCTATACTTATTTCTGTATTTTTTCCATTTAGAATAGGTAATTTATATTTATTATAAATAGGAATAATATTTTCTTTTATTTGTTCTAATTTTTTTTTAATTTCTGAATTTGTTGCTTTGATGTAATTTTTATAATTTGTTTGAATCTCATAAGAACTTTTCCCAATGTTTTTAGCATGTTTCTCAAAACTAGCATTAAACACTGTATACATTGGATCAAATTTTGACATCAATTCCATTCTTATTGGTACTGTAAAATTTAACAGGTATTTTTGAAAAAATTGTTCGTTTATCTTATGTATTTCAAGAAATTCTTTTTCAAATATATTAAAATTTTCCAATAACTGTTTTTCAGTGAAGTAATAAGATAAATTTGAGCTGACAATAAAAAGAATAAAAAAAGTTAGATAATACAAAAAGTATAAATTTTTCAATTTGTTTTTGATTTTATTTCGTAAGTTTTTATTGAAAATTGTAAAAGACAGAAATCCAATAGCAAGGTACCCAGAATATAGAAATATTTTGCTTATCACGTAGTAACTCATTTTATATCCTTTTAAAGCTTATTTTCATATTATATCAAAATATTTATATATTTCTATTTGCTTTACTTTATTTTACTAAAAGCATACAATTAATGTACTAATGAAGAAGTTTTTAATTCCTGTTTATTTTTTATTAATTTATGGTTGTTCAACGATTTCTTTGGTTAAAATACCAGAAAAAGATCAGGCAAATTTAGCTGTTTTAACATCTTTAATGAATTATCCTGATTTAAAGATTTCAAATTTTAAAACAAAAGACTATGAACATTTATATCGTTTTTCTGATTTTGAAAGTTTAAACGATATTAAAAATAATGATTATATTTACGTTTCTGAATCTAATTTCAATAATAATATTAATTTTATTAAAGATCTTTTTATTTATAATAAGAAATTATATAGCATACTTATTGCTTATAGTGTAACTCAAGGTGCAGCTTTTAAGGCAGAAGTTTTATCTTATCTTGAAAAACAAAAAATTGTTAAAAATTTTCCATTAAAAATAAATTTTCCAACTGTTAAGAAATTTATGGACAATAAGGATTGGATTGTAATTGCAAAAAACTATTTAGATTCTCTTATTAAGAGTAAAAATTATTTAGTGTTAGCTAATTTAAAGATGGAATATATACTAAAAAAGTTTTCAGCTTAAAAAGTTTTTTACTCTAAATCTTCAAATATTTTTTTAATTTTTTCTTTTTTTTCAAGTTCATATTTTTCCAAATCAAGAGCTATTGATTCTTTAATTTTATCTGTTTTATGAAGATAAATGTTAGCTTCTGTTTTATGTTTTGTATTTTTAAAATTTAAAGATTTTTTACTTTTTTTTATTTTGTCTATTCTGCTAAGATCATTAAGTATGCTTAATTTTAAATAAATTGTATTTTCGGTTACTTGAAATTCTTTTGCTATTGTTTTTTGAGGGCACTTTCTAGATTTATATTGAGATAATTTTAATTTTAATGTGGTTGTTGGAACCAAAATGTTTGTTGCAAATATATTAGCTTCTGTTACCATTTGACTGTTTTGAATATCATTATAATAGTTTTCATTTTTAGGTAGATTTTTAATTTGATCTTGATGCATTAAATAATGTCCTAAGTGTTTTGCTATTGTAAATCTTTTATTCTCAAGGCTCATGTTCTCATTTATATATAAAGATTTTTCATTTAATTGAATATATCCTGAAAAATCTTTATGTTTATCTTGAAAACTTATTTCAAAAATTTTAAGACCTTCTCCCATAGCAATTTTTATTATAGGAACAGGAATAAGTAATATTTTATGTTTAAATATTATATAATCCGAATAGACTTTAGAATTTTCAACATAAGAGCTGAAGTTTTTTTCATTCATTTAATATAAATACTCTCCTTTCTGTATTGTATAATATAAGTTAATTATGAAATATAGTTTTTTTTTGATTTTAACGGTTTTTATTTGTTATTCTTGTAAGGTTTTAAATATTGCTGAAGATTTAGAAAAGAATTTTGAAAAAATTGAAAGGGCAGATTATTTTCTTTATTTTTATCCGGATAGTCAAATCTACATTAAAAAAGATAAATCTATTAACAAATATACTGTTTTTTTAAATGTTATGTTAGACTCAAATTTAAATTTTACTAAAGGTTATTTGAAATTAATTAAAGACAATAAATATATTGGAAGTATTGCTATTTCTAAGGTGGTTAGTATTGGAAAATTTAAGTTTTTATACATTAATATCGATAAAGACAATTTTAAGCTTATATCAAAAGCTTTAACTGCTTACAAAAAGCTAGTCTTTTTATTTAATAATGATTCTTTTCAAGTTTGGACTAAGGATACCTTAGAATATGATCCAAGGTTTATTGATGTTGATTTTAAGAATACAAAAAATACTTTAGAATATGCATTTAACAATAAAATTTTATGAAACATTTCACATACTATTGATTGTCTTGAAATTTTTTAAAAAATATTTATTATTTTTTTATCGAATGCTTTTAACATTATTAACTATAAAAAGTAAATTTTATCGGGCATTACTATTTATTTTAAGTATGGTATACATAATAGCTGTTAACCCGGCAATAGTAGCTAGCACAGGCATGCCAATTGGTGCACTAGTTACCGCAACATGTCTAACAGCAGCACTTGCTAAGTATATTAATGGGGCTTTATACTAACACATCTATTGAACTAGCTCCGGGGATGAGTCTTAATACATTTTTTACATGGAGTTTCTACTGTTACCACTTATATTGAAAGTTTTACAGAAATTGCTGAAGGGGACAAAACCGGGCTTAAGACAATAGTAATAGAAATAATGTTTTTTATTGCAACATTTCTTTCACCATTATTTATTGCTGTTTCTGCTAGTGCAACTGCTGCAGCCTTAATATGTATGGGATTTTCAATGTGCAAAGAAATAATAAAAATTAATTTTTTAAATATAAGAGAAAATGTTCCCGGTTTTTTAATTCCCTTAACATACAATATTCTTCAGGAATAAGCATTAGCATAATATTTTAGGTTTTAATAAAAACAATACTTAATTTATTGGAAAATAAAAAACACAAAATCTCCCCAGTAATGATAACATTGTGTTTAGTTTTTATTATTAAATTTATTTATGATTATTAACTGATTTACTATTTATAAAAAAAATTTAAAATTTATAATTTCAATAAACTAAATATAAATTACGAAAAAAGTTTTACTTTCACAGTATTTTACCTACCTGAGCAATTTTATAAAATATTGCAAAAATCAAAGATACTGCTTATTTTTCTAAAAAGTTGCCAAACTGTTAACCTTTAAAATCAAATTTATTAATAGCTCTTTAAAGAAATAAAACTTATTTCTTTAAAGAGCAACTTAAAGCTAAAAACATTTATTCTTATTTAAAGGAATTTTAAGAAATTTTTTGAAAAAATAGCAAAATAAAAGTCAAGAAATCTTTCTTGACTTTAATTGACTTTATTTTTCCAGTTACTTTTTTAAAACAAATTAATCTTATAATATTGATTCTTAAATTAAGGTTGGTTTGGGGCCTCTGCCACAACAGGGCTTGTAAGCTCTTGAACTGAATTAGTTAGCACTTCTTGAGCTGCTTTTGCCAAGTCTTCTACTGATTTAATTAGCTTGTTAAGCTCTTTAACACCCCTATCGCCCTGATCTGTTTTTAAAATAGCGGTTTTTGCATTCGCATCAGTAGCAGCACCATCAGCTGGACCAAGTTGTGCATGGCTTTGTTTTAGTTTTGTAGTAAATGCTTCAGAACATTTCTTAGCATCATCAATTTTGTCCTTTAATTCTTCTGACTTCAATCCGGTTAATTTGTCTGTTATTAGGGATGCTATTACATAAGCTCCTGCTAACAATGATCCGTTATGATTTGCGTCAGCATCTAAACCATCCTGCTGTATTCTTTGACCAATAGCTTTAGTACCAATTTCATCTATAGATAAAACCAAAGTCTCAACTTCTTTCACAGCTAGTACTAATGCATTAGAATCTGTAATTTTTTTACTTATTTCTGTAAGATTAGGCCCTTTCACAGACTCATCAGCAGTAGATGCAGAATTCTCACCTTCTCCTGAATTATTACAAGATATAAATAAAAATAAAGTCATTAATATCGCACTTAATGTATTCTTTTTCATTAATTTGTGCCTCCTTTTTATGAAATATTAGCCCAACAATTTTAATTTTCAATTTTTCAAGAGTAATCTTCAATTTTTCAAGAGTAATCTTCAATTTTTCAAGAGTAATCTATTGAAAAATTATTAAAATATTGCAAACTAATTATTTTAATTTGATTTCAAAATTCACAAAAGCAAAGCTAAATATGCTATAATCAAATGAACTCTAATTTAATAAAAAAACTTTTATTTATATTAAAGACTTGTATGATGAATGTTCGTGTAATACTCGTGTTGGATCTTGGATTTCAATATAGCGAGCTAATTGCAAGAAGAATTAGAGAAATTGGCGTTTATACAAAAGTAATGCCCTACTATATCACTTCCCTTTAAAAGAAATTAAAAATATGAACATCGCAGGAATAATACTAAGTGGGGAAACTGATTCTGTTTACTCAAAAAAAGCTCCTGGCTTGGACATGGAAATTTTTAATTTACATATACCTGTTTTAGGTATATGTTACGGAATGCAAATAATTGTCAAACTATTTGGGGGACTAGTATCTAAAGCTTGCAAACAAGAATATGGGAGTTCTGAAATCTTTCTAAAAAATGAAAATTCTCTTTTATTTTGAGAACTTCCAAACAAATTTCAAATTATAATGAGTCATAAAGATAGTATTGAAAAAATTCCCAACAATTTCAAACAGTTAGCTTTTACAAAAAATTGTATTGCTTCTATATATATATCAAACGAAACTCAAAAAATTTACAGCTTACAATTCCATCCAGAAGTAACTCATTTTGAGTTTGGTGATCAAATACTTAAAAATTTTGTTTTTAAAATTTGCAAAGCTCAAATTAATTGGTCATTAAAGGGGAACATAAAAGCTATTGTGGAAAAAATTAAGCTTAAAGTAGGTTATAAAAAGGTTATTTTAGGACTTTCTGGTGGTACAGACTCTTTGGTTTGTGAACTAATTATAAAAACAGCAATAAAAAAAATTAATCTGCATTTTTGTAAACACTGGCTTGTTGCGTAAAAATGAAGATAAAAAAATACTAGAATTAAGGCATAAATATGATTTAAATATAAAATACATTGATGCTTCTGCAAAATTCTTGGACCATTTAAAAAATATAAGTAATCCTGAGAGAAAAAGAAAAATAATAGGAAAAGAATTTGTAAATGTTTTTGAAAAAATTACTCTAGAAGATCAAAATATAGAATATTTAGCCCAAGGGACAATTTATTCTGACGCAATTGAATCTAAATCCAAAAATAGTGCTTCTTCAAAAATTAAATCTCATCACAACGTAGGGGGACTTCCAGATAATATGCGTTTAAAACTTCTAGAGCCTTTGAATGAATTTTTTAAAGATGAAATAATTCAAATTGGAATAAATCCAGGTATAAAAAAAGAAGATCTCTACAGACATCCATTTCCAGGACCAAGATTAGCTATAAGAATAATCGGAGAAGTAACAAAAGAGAAAATAAATATCTTGCAAGAAGCAGACAATATTCTAATAGAAGAGCTTTTTATAAATAATTTATATTATGAAATAAGAGAAGCATTTGTTATATTACTGCCTGTCAAAGCAAAACAAAATCTAGAAAAACCAGCGATTTACAAAAATTCAAAACTAAGAGAGGATTTTCCTAATGCATGCAAAGATTTAAATAGTAGGCTAAAAGTGAGAGCTGCTGTTTCTTATTGATATTGATACGGCAGAACAAGTTGAAGAGCTTGTAAAAGCACATGTAGATCTAATTGTCATAGACTCTCTGCCCATGGACATTTTACAAAAATAATATAACTTGTCAAAACAATTAAAAACAAATGCCCAAACTTAGACCTTATTGCTGGCAGCATAGTGACTAAAGAAGCCGCATTCGATTTAATCAATGTAGGAGCAGATTGTTTAAAAGTAGGAATAGGCCCTGGGAATATCTGCACAACAAGAATAGTTGCAGGAGTTGGCGTTCCTCAAATAACAGCAATTTGCGATGTTTATTAAGTTTGAAAAAACACAAATATTTGCATTATAGCAGATGGTGGAATTAGATTTTCAGGAGATATGGTTAAAGCCATTGCAGCAGGAGCTGATAGTGTAATGATAGGAAATCTCTTTGCAGGAGCGAAAGAATCTCCTTCAAAAGAAATAATTTACAACGGAAAAAATTCAAATCTTACGTTGGAATGGGTTCTCTTTCTGCCATGAAAAGAGGCTCTAAATCAAGATATTTTCAACTCGAAGAAAATAATGAATCTAAAAAATTAGTCCCCGAAGGAATTGAAGGCATGGTGCCTTATTCTGGAGAACTAAAAGATATTCTAACTCGGCTCAAGGGTGGATTAATGTCTGGAATGGGCTATTTAGAAGCAATTACAATATCTGATTAAAATAAATTGTAAGTTTGTAAAAATAAGCCATTCTTCATTAAAAGAATCCCATCCTCACGATGTTTTTAGCACACCATAAATATATAAAAATATTTATCAAATTAAATAACTATTCTCTTAAAATGTTTAAGATCTTGCATTATTTTTGAAGAAATAACAACTTTGACAGGAGAGGAATAATGAAAAACATAATAATGTCGTCTATTTTTGCAATACTTTTTATGGCATTAATGCACTCAGCGTTTATTCTATTTAAAAATAACAACTCTAAAATAATAAAATTAATAAGAAATGAATTTTTATTTTAAGAATTCATTTCTTATTTTTATTTATACCCAAATCAAAAGAGTTAGCGATAAATTATTTAATTGGTTTTATTTCGGATAAATCAAATCTTTCCGAAATATTTGGCTTTCAGCCTTTCAACTTATCGTTTCTAAAAAGATAGCTGGAAAATCTTTTTCGATTAGTATCTTTTCTGCTTTTTTTAGAATTTTTTGTCTTTTAAAAATATTCCTTTCATGATCTGATTTTATTAAAAGTTTATCATATTCAGAATTTGAATATCCATAATATGAAAAAGATGTGTTTTTAGTTTTAAAAATACTTAAGAATGTCATAGGATCAGCACAATCTCCTGACCACCCTGCTCTTATTATTTCATAATTACCATTTATTCTGCTATTTATATATGTTGACCACTCTTCATTCTTAAGCTGGACATCAATATTTAAATTTTTCTTCCACTGATTTTGAATAAATTCAGCAATTTTTCTCTGCCTATCACTTATATTATATTTTACTTTCAATAAAGGGAAATTTTTACCATTGGGATACCCTGCATCTACCAAAGGCTTATTTGCAATTTGGATATCAAATAAGCTTAAATTACTTTTATAAGAATAATTACAATGTAATCCGGAGTTGCTCTTCTTGTAGGAATAGAACTGTCATTAAGAACGCTTTCTGTTAAAGTTTGCCTATCAATAGCAAGAGATAGCGCTTTTCTAACATTAACATTATCAAGAGGTTTTACTGCTAGTGCATGTTATTCAAAAGCATAGACAAAGCTAGACGAATTCTGAAAATATGGTTGTTGGTGTTAAATTTTACTATTTTTCATTTTTTGCTCTCCAATAGCTATTATATATAAAAAATATTTCGTTAAAATGTCTACTATTTATATATTTATAATTAGATTTATTATTTTTTAATAAAAAATGATATTAATATTTAAGAAATAAGAGTTAATTTATTAAAAATTGTTTGCAATGATCTAATAAAAAATATATCATTATGTTCATTAATCTATAAATTTTTTTACCAAAGGAGAGAGATATGAGATTATGTCGAAATCAATTAAAATTTTTAAAATCGTTGGTATTTTTTTTATTAATATCTTGCACTTCTTTAAACGTTGAGCATGATCAATTTGGAAAAACATTTAGAATATACCAAAATTTAAACAAAAATGCGGAACTTAAGGGGATTTTTAATTATAAAACAGGAATAACTAAAATAGTTTTATATACAAAGTTTAGGAATCACAGTATAACAGAGCAGACTCCTTTATTCTTGCCAGATGGAACTAAAATTGAAGGAAAAATAAGCCACAAAAGAGATAATAACCATTTTTTTGGCAATTGGATTAATTATTCCTCGTTTGTTTTGTCCAGGTCTTTATTAGAAAAGATGATAAAAGAAGAAGATGCTTCTTATAAGAACGATGAAATTAAAATTAAAATTGGATTAGAAGATCTAATCTTGAAAAAAAGTAAAATTTTGGATTTCTTAGTAATGGTTGAATCAATTGAAAATAAAGATTATAAAAATTAATTTTTATAATCTTTATTTGTTTTTTATTTCCCTTTAAAATAAATACTTTATTGCAAAGTAGAATTGACATAAATGACATATAAGTCCTGTTTTAGGATTGCAAAAATGACAAAGGCTACCACAAGGTAGCCAACTTATTATTCTAATCAAACAACAAGAGCGAGACATTGCATCTCAATCTATATAGATTATTATATAGTATTTTATTTTTTTGTAAAGTGTTTTTGAAACATTTTTGAATGTAGCATTACTTATAAATTCAAAATATTATTTTTTATTTTTTAAATTTTCATATTTATTTTTAATACTTGTAAGTAATTTTTGATTATCATAATATAACTCTTTTAGCAAAAAACTTACAAAGTTTGTATTTGATTTATAAAAATCGAAGCTTTTTTCGTCTTCAATTTTTACTTTAAAGGACCTATTTAATATACTTTTTGAATTAGATATAATTTCATTATTTTCTAAAATTTGTATAGCATGATATATTCCTTTTTTTAAAATTAATTCATAATTGATCTTACCGCTGTCAATTCCCATTGCTAATTTAATATATCTATAAACAGTAGTTTTTGCCATATTATAATCTTTTATGAAATGATTAAAGCTTTTATATTTGTCTATAATATAATATTTATTATCATTAATTTCTTTTAAAATTCGGGCTGTTTCAATTTTATTATAAGATTCCTCTTTTATCAAAATTTTTAGTTTTTCTTTTAATTTTAAATATCTAGATTCTCTGGTTTTTTTTATTTCATTTTGATTCAGTTCAACCCTTTTGACAATTTCTATTTTTTTATTTAATTTCATTTCTTGCTCCACGGTATACTTTCAAGTTAGTTCCATATGGAACTGCGAGTTCCATATGGAACTAACTTGAAAGTATACTAAAAAAATTTTCAAGTATGTTTTCATAAGCTTTGTAATAATCCTCATTAGAGTTGAATTCTTCTCTATAAAAAATAGTTTTACGCAAATTATCTCTTTTGGGAACACTTCCTAAAAACCTACCCTTATATTCAAATTCAATAAACTTTTTAAGTTCTTTATCAATATTTTGTCTTTCAATTAATTTAGTTATTAAATAAAATATTGGCAAATCATTTCTAAAAAGATCGTGAAGCCTACTATTTAGTAGATCCAAACTTTCGATTGCCCATTGATCTGTTGGTAGCGGTATAATTAAGTAATCTGTGATTATTAAGCTACTATTAAGCAGGCTTCCTAAGGTAGGTGCCGTATCCATTATAATAAAATCATATCTGGTTTGAATAAAGCTTAAAAAAATTTTAAGTAAGTTTTCCTTTAATGAAATGCTCTCTTCATTAAACTTGCTTAAAGTTATGTGACTTGGTATGAAATCTGTATTGTTATTTATTTTGATTGTCGAATTTTCTATGTCTATTTCTTTTTTAAGAACTTTGTATATATTAATATCTTTTAGACTAATATTTTTTTTTCTTATAATATTAATATAAAAACTTGTACTACTTGCTTGTGGATCCAAATCTATCAATAATATTTTGAAATTTTTTTTTGAGAGTATGTTTGCAAACATTAATGATGTAGTACTTTTCCCAACACCGCCTTTGATTGAAGCAATTGTTATTATTTTTGATTTTTTTTTATCCAATTTAATATTCCTTTATTACTTTCATATTTCTTACCATAAAATTTATGTATCTCTTCTTCAATTTTTAAAGTTCTATCTAAAAGAGACTTGTAAAAAAAATTATTCTTATTTTTATTTTTAGTGAATATGTATAGACTTCTTAAATAACAAAAAACGCTTCCTTTTTTGAATTTGAATTCCATATAAAATATTTTTCTTAATCTTATAGTTTTTTTAATCCCTTTTTCTGAATAATTTATAATAAATGGTTTTGAAAGGTTCATAAAACCATAAAAAATTCCTAAAAATTTATCATTTTCTTTTATTGAGAATAAATGAAAGCTTTCGTATTTTTTTTTGTTAAAGACGTTTCTGAGACATAACCAAAATTTTCCCTTTTTGGGCTTTGCTTCAAAATTATTTATCATACTAAATATTTTAGTATGATAAATAATTTTATTTTCTAATTTTTCAATTTTATTAAAAAAATTCTTTTTTGTTTCTTTATTTTTCATCAGACTTTTTTGACTTTACTTTATTATTTTTTTATCATATTTTTGTTTTTTTATTAGAGCCTTCATTAATACAATAGCATTTTTTATATCATTTGGTGAATCAATTTTGTTTTCGTTTTCAAATATTTTTTTTCTTTTTATTCTGTTTTTATTTTTAAATTCTATTACTAATTCGTTAAAATCCGTATTTTTGAACTTTTTTGCCATAAACCATACTTTTTTCTTCTTTTTTTCTAAAGTTTTTTTGAAGAATTTTATTATTTCTGTTTTTTCATATTCGGACAGTTCTTCCATAAAGTCTTTTAAATTCCATAATGAATTTTTGTAACTTGTTATATTTTCTGTGATTTTTTTAATTTCTTCGAGATTTATTGATTTGTATTTTTTTTTAATTTCTCTTTCTAGAAAATTTATTGTTTTTTTTATATTTTTTTCTTCTAAATGGTATTTAGAATTCTTATAATATTTACTTTTATTTTTGCTTAAAACATGTGAAGTTATTTGATATGAAATTTTATATTTTTGAGATTCTTCTATTGTTTTAATTTTTTTCAGTTCTTTGTTTTTTGATTTTTCATAATTAATTTTTTTATTAATAAAATACGCTGTACTTATAATTTTTTTAGCTAATTTTTCAAGGGTTTTATTTATTGTATAGTAAGTAAAGCTACCATTATTTTTTCCAAGTGGATTGAAATGACTTTTAATTAATCCTAAATTTTCAAAAATTTTTATGTCATTTTGTATTGTTCTTTTGGTAACCTTTTTAAATCCTTTTTTTTCCAATATAGAATTTGTCATTGCTACAACATTGCTTAGAGAATATTTTTTTTTGGACATAAAGTAGTTAGCACTTAGTTTTTGTATGACCCAAAATATTTTTAGCCTTCGATCTACTACTTTATTAAAAGGCATCTTATTAGTTGTTAATTGATACATTTTAAGCTCCTATCGTTTGATCTTTTATTGCATTAAGCATTGAAGTTAATGATAATACACTTGTTAAAAAAAGTAAAGTTTTATTGTCAAATTTGCAATCAAATAGGTATAAATTTAATTTATTGAATCTTGCCTATTTGATTGCAAATTTTTTATGCAATAATTCACCTCTTTTAAGAATTTTAGAAGAAGTGGTTTATATATTTCAAATGTGAATTCACCTTTTTCTCCGTAAGATTTTAATTTCAAAATAATATCTTTTTCTATGTTTTTTGTTAGCTCAATTATTTTTTGCAGACTTAATACTATATTTAATGTTTCTTTTATTGTTTTTGAATCTTTTAAAGTTCTCACCGGAGTTTCAATTTTTAATTTTCTATCATTTTCATCATAAATAGAATTTAGAAAGCGCAATTGATCAGAATATAAACTTAAATTTAAAAACAGAATGTTTAAATTTTCACAAGGGTAATAATTTGCTATAATAAATACTTCGTAAGTTTCTGATGGTGTAGTTGATTTTTCAAATAATTTTGGAATTTTCATACTATAGATATAATAATCCTCTATTTCATTATATTCTGTTTTAAGCTCTGTTTTTTCAATTTCAATTTTTCTCTTATCAATGCGTTTTTGTAATATATTTTTAGATGTTTGAGTTTCTTTATCAAAATCTGTTAAATATTCTAAAATATGGTTCTTATTAAATTTTGTACTGTGTGACACATTCCAATTATCTTGAAAGTCAATGTTAATGTATTTTCCCATACTTTTATCGTAAATGTGTGTTAATAGATCTCTTGAATTAGTCAGTGAAATACTAATAATGCTTTTATTAAAGCCGGATTTTATTTTAAGCTCTGCTTTATATTTCGAATAATTAATTTTTTCTTCATTTATCAAAATACTTTCAGGATTTATTTGTAATCCTTTTTTTTCGATATAAATATTAACTTTAAAATTTTCTTTTTCTGTTAAAGGGTTATATATCCCCACAATAGATATTTTATTGTCATAATTTCTGCTTATTATTGAGTCTTCTTGAAATTTTAGTTTTCCTAATTTATGATTTGTATCATGTAGGTTGAAATTACCGTTTGGAATGGATTTACAACCTAAAATTAATAAAAATAAGGAAATGTATTTAAGATATTTCATTTTTTTCCCTTAAGTGATTTTATATAAATGTAATTTTAGTGCAAGAATTATATTCTTTTTAATTTTAATTTTTAAAGAATATGTTATGCTTTTATGTAAGCTTTTCATTAATATTAGTATATTCCATGAGAAATCTTAAATGAAAAAAAAGTTTAATTTTCTTTTTATCTTTACTCTTTTTTTATTTTCATGCAATATTAGCGCCTCTTCAATTTTTATTAAATCTTTAGATGAAGCAATGAAAATTGAGATTGGTTTATATGAATCACTAGGAAATGGTAAATTTAAAACCGGTATTCATACTAAAGATTATTTTGATTCTATTAAAGATATTAGTTATTATTCTTATTTTTTTATTTTAGACAAATTTAGTAATAATGTTTTAATGAAAATAGTTTTAAGTTCCAAAAAAGCAAGTTTATTAACTTATGATTTTGCTATTTTTTTTGATCATAAATTTAGATTAGAAATTGTTAATTTAAATTCCAATGAACCTCAATTTAGCGATATTAATAATTTGAACAAAGAAATTGCTTTAAAAAATAATATCAATAGCAATATTCAAAATGTTGTCACTATTATTTTTAATTTGGATGATATAAAAGCTATTAATCGAAACTTTGAGCTTAGAAATTATATTGAAGATCTTAATTCTGCTACTAATGAATTTATATATTTTCTAGACAGTTCTAAAAATTTTAATTTAAGAGAGTCTTACATTACTCTCTATTATTATGTCCTTAAAGCGATTGAAAAATTTTTACAATAAATACCCTTTTTATTAGGGCATTTATTTATTTTCTATTATTTTGAATTTTTCCCAAGATTCTATTTTTTCAAGCAAATATATTTCTTCATTGACTATTTTCCCAACTATGTTTATAAGACCATTATTTGGGGTATCTTTTAGTGATATTTGAAGTTCTCCTGCGTAACCCAAATATTCTGAAGAGTCTATTAAGATGTCTCCTTTTTTGATTTCATTTGGGGAATGTACAGGAAATTTTTTATTATTGTAGTACACTCTTGGCATAGTTGATCGAATTCTATAAGAATTAACATCTTCTCTGTTAAAATGCAAGTTTTCAAGTATTATTTCTTTTTCAACTGAAGTTGCTTTTGGATTCAGGTCTGCTTTGAGCTCTAAAACATTTTTGTTTACTTTTGATACTTTTTTTAGTTCTATTTCACTTGGAAAACAATTAGAAATCAGTACGTTGTCTATTCCTTCTTTGAAAAGATCTTTTGTCTGGGTTTCTATATCTTTAAATCTGTGTGATTCTAGTGTAGGAACACCTTCTTTTTCTTTGCCGCGTGCGCATCTTTATTTATTAATAGAACTAATAAATGTAGCTGTTGGGAAAGCTACAACAGGCATGCTTATTTCATCTATTAATTCTTCTATACTATACATTTTTTTATTCATATGTAAAATATTCTCCTTTTATCTATATATTAATAGTTAATATTATTAGCAATAATTAAAATTTTTAATTAGTTTTTATTGGAGGATGGTTTTCATGAATTTTCAAGATTTTATTGAAACTAATTTAGTTCCTATTGCTAGTAAAATTGGTTCAAATAGATATTTAATTGCTTTAAGAGATGGCTTTACTTTTTCTATGCCCTTTTTGATAGTTGGCTCTTTTATTTTACTTTTAGTTAATTTACCATTTACAGATTCTCAAACGTTACTTTATCAACAGTGGTATGTTGATTTAATGGCTAAATATAAAGGAAATCTTGTTCAGCCATTTTATGTAAGTATGGGCATTATGTCCATATTTGTTGTTTTTGGTATTGGTTATAACTTATCTAATCATTATAAACTTAGTGGGATTACAGGGGGATTTTTATCTCTTTATACATTTTTAATTTTAGCAGGACAATCCGATTGGATACCTTACGGTGGGGATGTTGCTAAATGGGGAATCGAGCCTAATGCATGGTTTCCTGTAATTGATGCAAGATATTTTAGTGCTCAAGGAGTGTTTACAGCCATTATTTCTGCTATTTTTTCTGTTGAGGTTTATAGGTGGTTTTTAGTTCAAAGAAATATGTCAATTAAGCTTCCAGAGTCTGTTCCACCTGCTGTTTTAAAATCTTTTGAAGCTTTAGTTCCTGTTGTCGTGCTTTCAATTGTAGCTCAAAGCGTTAATATTGCTATTCAAAGTTCACTAGGAAGCCTTTTCCCTGAAATAATTATGAATATGTTTAGGCCTGTTTTACAAATTAGCGATACTTTAGTTGGAACTTTAATGATTTCTTTTGTTGTTCATATGTTATGGTTTTGTGGTCTTCATGGCACCAATGTTATTATTGCTTTGCTTAATCCCATAATTTTGACAAATCTTGACTTTAATATTAGAGCTCTTTCTGACAATCTTCCACTTCCACATATTTTAGCAGGGGGATTTCTTGATTCGTTTGTATATATTGGTGGTAGTGGCGCAACTTTAGGACTTGTTATTGCTATGATGCTTAGCAAATCTCAACATTTAAAGGCCATAGGCAGACTTTCATTTGCCCCCGGTCTTTTTAATATTAATGAACCTATTATGTTTGGAGCACCAATAGTTTTAAATCCTATATTAGGTATTCCTTTTGTACTAATTCCGATGTTTAATATAATTGTCGCATACACTCTTACTAATTTTGGAATTATTGAAAAAGTTAGAACTCTGGTTCCGTGGACAACTCCTGCCCCTATTGCAGCTTTTTTGTCTACAGGGCTTGATATTAAATCTTTTGTTCTAGTCTTTTTATTATTGATTATTTCGGTATTTATGTATTTACCCTTTATAAAAGCGTACGATAAGTTTTTACTTCTTCAAGAAAAAGAATCGTAATTTTTTTAAATTGCTATTGCCAAACTTGTAATAAGAATATTAGAGAGCTATTTATAATAGCTCTTTTTTGGGCAATAAAAGAATTTATTTAAAATTTGAATGATTTATTTTTTAAATCAATCAAAAAATTGACTAGTGTGAATGAAGCATTTCTTTGATGATGTTTATCTAATTTAGCGAATGATTGCATAATTTAACTCAAAGCATACCTATGTTTTGAGAAAATCGGAATTTTTTACTTAGTTAAAATTTTTAAACTTGGTATAATTGAACTAATATGCCTCCAAAAGTAAAAATAAAAAATGATTTTGAAATATTTAGAAAAGAATTAGAAATTCTATATAAAAAATATCTCAACAATGAGCTTTCGTATTTAAAATTGAAAGAAAAACTAAAAATTCTTGCAGAAAATCATAAAGCTATTCTTTTTAGAAAAGATAAATTTACAAATCGTTCAATAATATTAAATCTTTCTAAAACTCGTAAAATAATTAAAGAATATATTAATCTCTCAGTAATTGAAAAGATTAAAAGAGATAATACTTTTTTATTTTTTTGGAAGTCAAAAAAAATAAAAAAATTAAAATATATAGAAATCAAAGACCTTAAAAAAATAGAAGAGTTAATTTTTTTAAATCAAATTAATAATGAGAAGCCTTATTTTCAATATTTTATAGATTTGTTTGTAACTCCAAAATGGTTAAATGATTATGCTCATAAGTATAAAATTGAAAAAATTAATAGCTATAGGAAAGAACAAATATTTGTTAAAATTAATTTAAATACCTATATTGAAATAATTAAGCTTTTATTAAATCAAAACCGAGACATTAGATTAAAATTTTATGGAGTTTTAATGGCAATCGGGCGTCGTCCTGTTGAAGTAATGAAACTTTCTCAATTTTATATTGCAGATAAAAATCATATTCGTATGGAATACATTGCAAAAAAACGAGAAAATAACATTATTAATGAAGTTATTTTTCCAGTTTTTGCAGATCCAGAATTAATTATTAATTCTATAAAAGAAATACGCTATATGGAACAAACCGAAAATCTTACTAAAGAGGCAATCTCTTCAAATCTTGCATACAGTTATAATAGATTGTTTCGTCAAATTTTTAATAATATTTTTGCTCCCGAAGAATCTGTTTATTTTTGTAGAGCTATTTATTGTAAATTTTCTTATCTTGCATTTGCGCCTAAAAACATGGAAATGAATTATTGGATAACAAAAGTTTTAGGACACGAGCCAAACGATATAACAACAGCCTTTCATTATAATCGGTATGTTTTAGACAATTTAGATGATAAGGCAGATAGCAACTTATTAAAATTGCTTAATCAAAGAATTTATACATATGTTAGACGTAAAGCCACCTATTCTACTCTTAGAATAGATCGTTTAGAAAGTTTAATAAAAGAACATCGCATACTTGATGATAATTATATTAAAACATTGATTGTAATTAAAAATTTAATGTTAAAGGATAATTTAGAAACTTTAGCAATGGTTAGGGGCTTGAATGTTAAAATTCGCAAAGCTTTTAAAGCTACATACGGATACAATTATAACTACATAAAACTTACGGAATACTTATCAATAATTTTTAATTATAAACTATAGTTTTTGCTTAATTGAATTTTTAATTATTGTTAATACATTTGAAAAATATTGGGAAATATTTTATTAATAAGATATTATATAATTGATATGAAAATAGGTCTTGGTTATTTCTTTAAAAAAGTTTTAAAATCTAATGACAATAGAACGATTTATATTTCTTATCTTTATGACGAACTGGTTTCAGTTAAGCCAACAGGAGATTGGCTTAAGATTTATTTTAAAGATTCCAAAAGAGGTAAAAAATATTTTATTCTTTTTAATAGGAATGGTTCAAATGGTAATTTTATTTTATGTAGATTTTTAAAAACAGATTCTAATTGTGGTCTTGACATCAAATTTTCTGATGGCAACCTTAATATCTTTTGTAGAAACAGAAAGTCTTTAGAATTTTTAAAATTTAAAGTTGAACATTTTTTTAAAGCTAATTTGCCTAATTTTAAGCATAAAAATTTTAATGCAAACAATATTAAAATAAGAACTAAAAAAATTAAACTGTTTGTAAAACAAAAAATAAATCCTAATAATAAATTTTAAAATCATTAAATTGAAAAGGATAGTTTTCATCTAAAATTGTTTTTTCAATATTTTCAATGTTTGCATACTTATTTCCATTATTTAATAATTTTTCAAATTTTTTTATTTGTTCTTTAGTTTTGAAAAAAACTACGATTTCTACCCTTCCATCGTTTAGATTTTTTACAAACCCGTTTAGTCTCATATTATTTGCTATTTGCTGTGTGAATGATCTAAAGCCAACACCTTGTACTTTGCCAGAAATAAAATATTGCTGTTTATACATTATTACCTTCTTTGTATAAAATCTATCCAATAGAAAAATTTAAAATTTTTCTATTGGATTAGCTGTTTTTATATTTTATTTTAAAAATTTTACATAAGCTTGTCGATTTCCATTTTTATGTTATCGGACAATCCTCCAAATACAATTTGAACACTATTTCCTTTTTTTAATAGTCCACTAGCACCCAGATTTTTGAAATAAGCATCTGATTTGATGAATTCTATTTGTTTTAAATTAATTCTTAGTCTTGATGCACATGCATCAATATATGTAATATTATCTTTTCCCACACTAAAAAATGTTAGTCCAACTCCTACGTTTAAAAGGTGTGTTAAAAGATATGCTAATCCAAAAAGAGGAACATATATAAAATAATAAAGCGCTGGTGCTGCAAAAAGGAATGCAAATTCAAGAGGTTCTGTAATTCCTGTTAGCATTGATGTAAAACTAGCAGATAGTAACAATTAAGCTACATTATTTTTATTTTCAGGTTTTGATGTATGGTACATAGCAAGCGCAGCACCAGGTAATCCAAAAATCATAACAACAAATTCTCCTCTTAAAAACCTTGTTCCTTTTGCAACTTCAAAGTGTACAGTATTAGGATCTGCAAGCTGTTTGAAAAATATATTTTGTGCTCCTGATATGAGTTCTCCATTTATTTCCAATGTTCCACCCACAGCTGTTTGCCAAAATGGCAAATAAAATATGTGGTGAAGTCCAAAAGGAATTAAAGATCTTTTTATTGCTCCGTATGCAAATGTTCCAAAAAGCCCAGACTGTTCTACAATGTTTCCAAATGCGGTCATTGCACCTTGAATAAATGGCCAAATAAATGTTAAAAATATTCCTACCACAAACATTGCCATTGTGGTTACGATTGGTACAAATCTTGTACCTCCAAAAAATGCTAAAAATGTGGGTAATTGAATGTTATAGAATCTGTTATGAAGAAAGACAGCGACAAATCCTGCTATTAGTCTCCCCATTACGCTCATTTGAAGAGAGAATATTCCAAGAACACTTGTATATTCTTGACTTTTTGCAGTTGCAGCTGTTTCAGGCATTCCTAAATCTAGTAGTGCTTTTAAACTTGCGGTTTCTGGTGTGATTCCTTGTATGTACAAGATTCCATTTATGGTTTGGTGCATAACCAAAAAGCCTACTACTCCTGCTAATGCAGCTGTTCCTTTTTCTACCTTGGCAAGTCCTATTGGAATTGCTGCTGCAAACATTAAAGGCAAGTTAGCAAAAATTACTTCTCCTGTATATTTCATAAGATAAAGAATTGAGTTTGCCGCGGTTCCTTTTCCAAGTATTTCTTCTAATCCATAAGCCTGAATCATTGTCTCGTTAGTAAATGCTCCTCCAATTCCCAATAAAATTCTGGCTGCTGGTAGAAGTGCTATAGGAAGCATGAAAGCTTTTCCTACTTTTTGTAATATTGTAGATATAGATGCGGATGATGTTGACATAATTTTCCCCTTTTTATTAATATCAAATTAATTAAATATTCAAATTAGCATGATAAAGTTAAATGCTAATTAAATATTTATAAATTTCACCGGTCTTGTCGCAGTAATCTATGGGTAGTTTATTGTCGGCATCTTTGATATTTGGGCTAGCACCTTTTTTAATAAGCGATTTAATAAAATTTAATTCATATTTTTGAATTATGGCATTATGAAGAGCTGTTTGAGAATTTTGATTTGTTAAATTGATATTAAATTCTTTTGTTATTAAATAATTTAATATACTTTTTGCTTTTACATTTATGGCATAAGTAAATATTGGATTGCCGTTAGAAAATATTGTATTTAATGAAAAAAAATTATTATTTTTTGATAAAAATTCTTTAAAATCATCAAGTTTATCATTTTCAGTTAAATATTGTAGTTGCTTTTTTTTCTCAATGTATAAACCATACTCTTTTTTGATTTTTATTCTATTAAGAAAATTATCTTTATCCTCTTGTAAGTCTATGTAATAAGGACTAGTCTCTATATTATTTTTGTAATACTTTATGGGAGTGATAATATTGTTTTGATCAATATAGTAAACGTTTATTAATTCCTTGAAGTGAATATTTTTATTTTCTCGGATTAGATCAAATTTAACTTTATAGCTTTCAAATTCTCTAAAGGGAACTAAATTATAATTTTGATCGTAAAAGAGTAACTCTGTTATTTCTCCTTTTGCATTTTTTAAAACAGGAATAATATTTCCATTCTCATCTATACTTATTTCTGTATTTTTGCCATTTAGAATAGGCAATTTATATTTATTATAAATAGGAATAATATTTTCTTTTATTTGTTCTAATTTTTTTTTAATTTCTGAATTTGTTGCTTTGATGTAATTTTTATAATTTGTTTGAATCTCATAAGAACTTTTCCCAATGTTTTTAGCATGTTTCTCAAAACTAGCATTAAACACTGTATACATTGGATCAAATTTTGACATCAATTCCATTCTTATTGGTACTGTAAAATTTAACAGGTATTTTTGAAAAAATTGTTCGTTTATCTTATGTATTTCAAGAAATTCTTTTTCAAATATATTAAAATTTTCCAATAACTGTTTTTCAGTGAAGTAATAAGATAAATTTGAGCTGACAATAAAAAGAATAAAAAAAGTTAGATAATACAAAAAGTATAAATTTTTCAATTTGTTTTTGATTTTATTTCGTAAGTTTTTATTGAAAATTGTAAAAGACAGAAATCCAATAGCAAGGTACCCAGAATATAGAAATATTTTGCTTATCACGTAGTAACTCATTTTATATCCTTTTAAAGCTTATTTTCATATTATATCAAAATATTTATATATTTCTATTTGCTTTACTTTATTTTACTAAAAGCATACAATTAATGTATTAATGAAGAAGTTTTTAATTCCTGTTTATTTTTTATTAATTTATGGTTGTTCAACGATTTCTTTGGTTAAAATACCAGAAAAAGATCAGGCAAATTTAGCTGTTTTAACATCTTTAATGAATTATCCTGATTTAAAGATTTCAAATTTTAAAACAAAAGACTATGAACATTTATATCGTTTTTCTGATTTTGAAAGTTTAAACGATATTAAAAATAATGATTATATTTACGTTTCTGAATCTAATTTCAATAATAATATTAATTTTATTAAAGATCTTTTTATTTATAATAAGAAATTATATAGCATACTTATTGCTTATAGTGTAACTCAAGGTGCAGCTTTTAAGGCAGAAGTTTTATCTTATCTTGAAAAACAAAAAATTGTTAAAAATTTTCCATTAAAAATAAATTTTCCAACTGTTAAGAAATTTATGGACAATAAGGATTGGATTGTAATTGCAAAAAACTATTTAGATTCTCTTATTAAGAGTAAAAATTATTTAGTGTTAGCTAATTTAAAGATGGAATATATACTAAAAAAGTTTTCAGCTTAAAAAGTTTTTTACTCTAAATCTTCAAATATTTTTTTAATTTTTTCTTTTTTTTCAAGTTCATATTTTTCCAAATCAAGAGCTATTGATTCTTTAATTTTATCTGTTTTATGAAGATAAATGTTAGCTTCTGTTTTATGTTTTGTATTTTTAAAATTTAAAGATTTTTTACTTTTTTTTATTTTGTCTATTTTGCTAAGATCATTAAGTATGCTTAATTTTAAATAAATTGTATTTTCGGTTACTTGAAATTCTTTTGCTATTGTTTTTTGAGGGCACTTTCTAGATTTATATTGAGATAATTTTAATTTTAATGTGGTTGTTGGAACCAAAATGTTTGTTGCAAATATATTAGCTTCTGTTACCATTTGACTGTTTTGAATATCATTATAATAGTTTTCATTTTTAGGTAGATTTTTAATTTGATCTTGATGCATTAAATAATGTCCTAAGTGTTTTGCTATTGTAAATCTTTTATTCTCAAGGCTCATGTTCTCATTTATATATAAAGATTTTTCATTTAATTGAATATATCCTGAAAAATCTTTATGTTTATCTTGAAAACTTATTTCAAAAATTTTAAGACCTTCTCCCATAGCAATTTTTATTATAGGAACAGGAATAAGTAATATTTTATGTTTAAATATTATATAATCCGAATAGACTTTAGAATTTTCAACATAAGAGCTGAAGTTTTTTTCATTCATTTAATATAAATACTCTCCTTTCTGTATTGTATAATATAAGTTAATTATGAAATATAGTTTTTTTTTGATTTTAACGGTTTTTATTTGTTATTCTTGTAAGGTTTTAAATATTGCTGAAGATTTAGAAAAGAATTTTGAAAAAATTGAAAGGGCAGATTATTTTCTTTATTTTTATCCGGATAGTCAAATCTACATTAAAAAAGATAAATCTATTAACAAATATACTGTTTTTTTAAATGTTATGCTAGACTCAAATTTAAATTTTACTAAAGGTTATTTGAAATTAATTAAAGACAATAAATATATTGGAAGTATTGCTATTTCTAAGGTGGTTAGTATTGGAAAATTTAAGTTTTTATACATTAATATCGATAAAGACAATTTTAAGCTTATATCAAAAGCTTTAACTGCTTACAAAAAGCTAGTCTTTTTATTTAATAATGATTCTTTTCAAGTTTGGACTAAGGATACCTTAGAATATGATCCAAGGTTTATTGATGTTGATTTTAAGAATACAAAAAATACTTTAGAATATGCATTTAACAATAAAATTTTATAAAACATTTCACATACTATTGATTGTCTTGAAATTTTTTAAAAAATATTTATTATTTTTTTATCCCATGCTTTTAACATTGTCTTGTGCTACAATCTCTTTTCAAGGCATTCCCGAATTAAAAAAAGATTCCAAATATATTAAATTAATTCAAGAGAATAATAAAATTTCTCTAAGGCATTATTTTACTGTTTCTAATAAATGGAATTTAAGGTACAAAGAACCCTTATTTTTAAAGGTTGGAAATGATATAATTGCTTTATTTCTATTTAATCGTTACAAGTTAATTGATAATAAATATATTCAAACATTTTTTAGTGTGGGAAAAGATATTTCTTTAAAAGCCTATTTAAAACTTATTAAAGCTAAAAAATTTATTATTATAAATAGTTCTGAAAAAGTTATTAAAACTATTGTATTTTCAAATTTGCCTGAGAGTGAAAATATTCTTTTTCAAAATATTATGATTAATAAGATTCAATAGACCTTTAAAAAGAATTAAAAGAGAAAATTAAAAATTATTATTGAGAATATTTTTAAACAACAAAAAGGAAAGTTTTATGCAAAAAAATATAAAAGGTTTATTTTTTCAATTTACAAACAGTGATATTAACTATAAAAAGGAAATTTTTGCGGGCATTACTACTTTTTTGAGTATGTCATATATTATAGCTGCTAATCCAGCAATACTATCTAACACAGGCATGCCAATTGGTGCACTAGTTACCGCAACTTGTCTAACAGCAGCATTCTCTACCATATTAATGGGAATTTATACCAATACACCCCTAGCATTAGCTTCTGGAATGAGTTTAAATTCATTTTTTGCATTTTCTGTGGTAATTGGAATGAATATTCCTTGGCAAGTTGCATTAGCTGCCGTTTTTGTTGAAGGACTAATTTTTATTCTATTATCCTTCTTAAGAGCAAGAGAGCAAATTATAAATTCTATTCCGGTAAATTTAAAATATTCTATTTCAGTTGGAATAGGACTTTTTATTGCATTTATTGGGTTTGTCAATGGTGGAATCATTATTAAAAATGAAGCTACATTGGTTGGAATCGGACCATTTATTGACCTAAGAGTTTTATTTACATTTTTAGGATTATTTTTTATTGTAATTTTTGAAAAATTAAATGTAAGAGGAAGTATACTTTGGGCAATGAGTATAGTTGCTCTTATGGGTTGGATATATGCAATATTTAATTTAGAAGGTGCTAAATCTGCTGGAATACATCTTCCAAGTGGAGTTTTAAAATTTGAATCTATTAAGCCAATATTTAATCAGTTAGATTTTTCTTATGTTTTGAGTGAACATTTTTGGACTTTTATATCAATAGTTTTTATTTTATTGTTTAATGATTTGTTTGATACCGTAGGTATTTTAATAAGTGTCACAACAAAAGGTGGCATGTTGGATAAAAACGGAAAAATTCCTAATGCAAAAAAAATATTATTGGTTGATGGCATTGCCACTACTTTTGGAGCAATAATGGGAGTTTCTACTGTTACTACTTATATTGAAAGTTTTACAGGAATTGCTGAAGGCGGCAAAACGGGGGTTACTTCAATTGTAACTGGATTATTATTTTTATTTGCAGCTTTTTTTGCTCCCCTTTTTATTGCTGTTCCTGCAAGTGCAACTGCTGCAGCTTTAATATATGTGGGATTTTCAATGTGCAAAGAAATAATAAAAATTGATTTTTCTAATACTAGAGAAAATATTTCTAGCTTTTTAATATTTTTTTTGATTCCTCTAGCTTATAGCATTTCTTCAGGATTTTTTGTTGGAGCAGTATTTTACATTTTAATAAATGTATCATTTAATCTTTTTAGCAAAGAAAAAACTAAAATTTCTCCTATAATGCTAATATTATGCTTAATTTTTATTATTAAATTTATTTATGGTTATTAATTTTTATAAAATTTTAATTTATTACTACATTTTAATAGTAGAGTAAATCTAATAGATGAAGTTAGCTTGTTTTTGATATAAAATAAAACTTGAGGAGTAATTTGTAATGAGTCAATCCAAAGAGACATTGTTATTTCAATTTAAAAACAACACAATAGATTATAAAAAAGAAATTATTGCGGGTATTACCACTTTTTTAAGTATGGCATACATAATAGCTGTTAACCCGGCAATAGTAGCTAGCACAGGCATGCCAATTGGTGCACTAGTTACTACAACATGTCTAACAGCAGCACTTGCTAGTATATTAATGGGGCTTTATACTAACACACCTATTGCACTAGCGCCAGGGATGGGTCTTAATGCATTTTTTGCATTTTCTGTGGTAATTGGAATGAATATTCCTTGGCAAGTTGCATTAGCTGCTGTTTTTACTGAAGGGCTGATTTTTATTGTATTATCTCTATCAGGAGCTCGAGAAAATATTGCAAATTCCATACCAATAAATTTGAAATACTCTATTTCAGTTGGAATAGGACTTTTTATTGCATTTATTGGGTTTGTTAATGGTGGAATAATCATTAAAAATGATGCTACATTGGTTGGAATCGGACCATTTATTGACTTGAAAGTTTTATTTACATTTTTAGGATTATTTTTTATTGTAATTTTTGAAAAATTAAACGTGCGTGGAAGTATACTTTGGGCAATTTGCTTAGTTACTGCCATAGCCTGGATATATGCGATCTTTAATCCAGAAGGCGCAGTTGCTGCTGGGATACATCTTCCAAATGGGGTTTTAAAATTTGAATCTATTAGACCAATATTTAATCAGTTAGATTTTTCCTACATATTAAGCAAACATTTTTGGAGTTTTATTACAATTGTATTGGCATTACTGTTTAACGATTTGTTTGATACTTTAGGCACTCTAATAGCAGTAGCAGCAAATGGTAACATGTTAGATAAAAACGGAAAAATTCCTAATGTTGGTAAAATATTTTTAATTGATGCTATTGCTACTACTTTTGGAGCAATACTTGGAGCTTCTACTGTAACAGCATTTATTGAAAGTTGTGCAGGAATTGCCGAAGGGGGCAAAACTGGCCTTACGACAATAGTAACAGGAATAATGTTTTTTATTGCAATATTTCTTTCACCATTATTTATTGCTGTTCCTGCTAGTGCAACTGCTGCAGCTTTAATATATGTGGGATTTTCAATGTGCAAAGAAATAATAAAAATTAATTTTTCAAATATAAGAGAAAATGTTCCCAGCTTTTTAACACTTTTTTTAATTCCCTTAACATACAATATCTCTTCGGGAATAAGCATTGGAATAATATTTTATGTTTTAATAAACACAATACTTAATTTATTGGAAAATAAAAAACACAAAATCTCCCCAGTAATGATAACATTGTGTTTAGTTTTTATTATTAAATTTATTTATGGTTATTAACTGATTTACTATTTATAAAAAAAATTTAAAATTTGTAATTTCAATAAACTAAATATAAATTACTAAAAAAAAGTTTAACTTTCACAGTATTTTACCTACCTGAGCAATTTTATAAAATATTGCAAAAATCAAAGATACTGCTTATTTTTTTAAAAAAAAGTTGTCAAACTGTTAACCTTTAAATTCAATTTATTAATAGCTCTTTAAAGAGCAACTTAAAGCTAGAAACATTATTCTTATTTAAAGGAATTTCCAGTTACTTTTTTAAAACAAATTAATCTATAATATTGATCTTAAATTAAGGTTTGTTTGGAGTCTCTGCTACAACAGGGCTTGTAAGCTCTTGAATTGAATTGGTTACTGTTTTTTTGGCTTCTTTTGCCAAGCTTTCTACTGATTCAAATAGCTTTTTAAGCTCTAGAGCACCTTTATTATGACCTGGATTCTTTGTTCTTAAAATAGCATGTTCTACATGTAAATCATCAGCACCATCTACAAACTGTTGCTCATTCTCTCTTAGTTTCGCAGTAAAATCTTCGGAACATTTTTTAGCTTCATCAATTTTTCTCTTTAATTTTTCTGACTTCAATCCACTTAATTTTTCTGTTATTAGGGCTGCTATTGCATAGGCTCCTGCTAATAATGATCCGATGTGATTTGGCATGTCTCCTAAACCATTATGATCTATTTTTTTACCCTTAGCTTTGGTAGCAAGTTCATCTATAGATAAAAGCAAAGTTTCAACTTCTTTCACAGCTAGTGCAAATGCATTAGAATCTGTAATTTTTTTACTTATTTCTGTAAGATTAGGCATTTTTAAAGACGCATTAGTAGTAGATGCAGAGTTTTTCTCGCTTTCCCCTGAATTATTACAAGATATAAATAAAAATAAAGTCATTAATATTGCACCTAATGTATTCTTTTTCATTAATTTGTGCCTCCTTTTATGAACTATTAGTTCGACAATTTTATTTTTCAATTTTTAAAGAGTAATCTTCAATTTTTCAATAAATTAATCTTGAAAAATTATTTAAAATATTATAAGACCAATTGTCTTAATTTGATTTCAAAATTCACAGAAGCAAAGCTAAATATGCTATAATCAAATGAACTCTACTTTAATAAGAAAACTTTTATTTATATTAAGGACTTGTATGATGAATGTTCGTGTAATACTCGTGTTGGATTTTGGATCTCAATATAGCCAGCTAATTGCAAGAAGAATTAGAGAAATTGGCGTTTATACAAAAGTAATGCCTTACTATACCTCTTTAAAAGAAATTAAAAATATGAACATCGCAGGAATAATACTAAGTGGTGGACCTGATTCTGTTTACTCAAAAAAAGCTCCTAGCTTGGACATGGAAATTTTTAATTTAAATATACCTGTTTTAGGTATATGTTACGGAATGCAAATAATTGTCAAACTATTTGGGGGACTAGTATCTAAAGCTTGCAAACAAGAATATGGAAGTTCTGAAATCTTTCTAAAAAATGAAAATTCTCTTTTATTTTCAGAACTTCCAAACAAATTTCAAATTATAATGAGTCATGGAGATAGTATTGAAAAAATTCCCAACAATTTTAAACAGTTAGCTTTTACAAAAAATTGTATTGCTTCTATATCAAACGAAACTCAAAAAATTTACGGCTTACAATTCCATCCAGAAGTAACTCATTCTGAGTTTGGTGATCAAATACTTAAAAATTTTGTTTTTAAAATTTGCCAAGCTCAAATTAATTGGTCATTAAAGGGGAACATAGAAGCTATTGTGGAAAAAATTAAGCTTAAAGTAGGTGATAAAAAGGTTATTTTGGGACTTTCTGGCGGTACAGACTCTTTGGTTTGCGCACTACTTATAAAAAGAGCAATAAAAGAAAAATTAATCTGCATTTTTGTAAACACTGGTTTGTTGCGTAAAAATGAAGATAAAAAAATACTAGAATTAAGGCATAAATATGATTTAAATATAAAATACATTGATGCTTCTGCAAAATTCTTGGACCATTTAAAAAATATAAGTGATCCTGAGGAAAAAAGAAAAATAATAGGAAAAGAATTTGTAAATGTTTTTGAAAAAATTACTCTAGAAGATCCAAATATAGAATATTTAGCCCAAGGGACAATTTATTCTGACGTAATTGAATCTAAATCCAAAAATAGTGCTTCTTCAAAAATTAAATCTCATCACAACGTAGGGGGACTTCCAGATAATATGCGTTTAAAACTTCTAGAACCTTTGAATGAATTTTTTAAAGATGAAATAATTCAAATTGGAATAAATTTAGGTATAAAAAAAGAAGATCTCTACAGACATCCATTTCCAGGACCAGGATTAGCTATAAGAATAATCGGAGAAGTAACAAAAGAGAAAATAAATATCTTGCAAGAAGCAGACAATATTTTAATAGAAGAGCTTTTTATAAATAATTTATATTATGAAATAAGACAAGCATTTGTTGTATTACTACCTGTTAAATCTGTAGGCGTAATGGGAGATCAAAGAACATACGAATACACGGCTGTCATTAGATGTGTAAATACTCAAGACTTCATGACTGCAGAATGGACTGAACTTCCTTATAATTTTTTAAAAAAAGTTTCTTCAAGAATAATTAATGAAGTTAGGGGTATAAATAGAGTTTGTTATGATATATCCTCTAAGCCTCCATCAACCATAGAATGGGAATAATAAAAACAATAAAAAGGAAACTTTATGACAAATAAGATAATAAAAGAAGCTTTAACTTTTGATGATGTGTCTTTAATTCCAAGAAAATCCTCTGTATTGCCCAGTGAGGTTAGCTTAAAAACGCAATTGACTAAAAACATATCCTTAAATATACCATTTTTAAGCTCAGCTATGGATACTGTTACAGAAAGCCAAATGGCAATAGCTATTGCTAAAGAGGGAGGAATAGGAATTATACATAAAAATATGTCAATCGAAGCTCAAAAAAAAGAAATAGAAAAAGTAAAAGCATACAAAGCTCAAAAAACTATTAATGCTAATAAAAATACAAACGAACAAGCAACCAAAATACTTGCAGCAAAACAAAATCTAGAAAAACCAGAGATGTACAAAAATTCAAAACTAAGAGAGGATTTTCCTAATGCATGCAAAGATTTAAATAGTAGGCTAAGGGTGGGAGCTGCTGTTTCTATTGATATTGATACTGCAGAACGAGTCGAAGAGCTTGTAAAAGCACATGTAGATCTAATTGTCATAGACTCTGCTCATGGACATTCTACAAGAATAATAGAACTTGTTAAAACAATTAAAAACAAATACCCAAACTTAGACCTTATTGCTGGCAACATAGTAACTAAAGAAGCTGCATTAGATTTAATCAATGCAGGAGCAGATTGTTTAAAAGTAGGAATAGGTCCAGGTAGTATCTGCACAACCAGAATAGTTGCAGGAGTTGGTGTTCCTCAAATAACAGCAATTTGTGATGTTTATGAAGTTTGCAAAAACACAAATATTTGCATTATAGCAGATGGTGGAATTAGATTTTCAGGAGATGTGGTTAAAGCCATTGCAGCAGGAGCCGATAGTGTAATGATAGGAAATCTCTTTGCAGGCGCAAAAGAATCTCCTTCAGAAGAAATAATTTACAACGGAAAAAAATTCAAATCTTACGTTGGAATGGGTTCTCTTTCTGCCATGAAAAGAGGCTCTAAATCAAGATATTTTCAACTTGAAGAAAACAACGAGTCTAAAAAATTAGTCCCCGAAGGAATTGAAGGCATGGTGCCTTATTCTGGTGAACTAAAAGATATTCTAACTCAATTAAAGGGTGGATTAATGTCTGGAATGGGCTATTTAGGAGCAATTACAATATCTGATTTAAAAATAAATTCTAAGTTTGTAAAAATAAGCCATTCTTCATTAAAAGAATCCCATCCTCACGATGTTTTTAGCACACCATAAATATATAAAAATATTTATCAAATTAAATAACTATTCTCTTAAAATGTTTAAGATCTTGTATTCTTTTTGAAGAAATAACAACTTTGACAGGAGAGGAATAATGAAAAACATAATAATGTCGTCTATTTTTGCAATACTTTTTATGGCATTAATGCACTCAGCGTTTATTCTATTGAAAAATAACAACTCTAAAATAATAAAATTAATAAGAAATGAATTTTTATTTTAAGAATTCATTTCTTATTTTTATTTATACCCAAATCAAAAGAGCTAGCGATAAATTATTTAATTGGTTTTATTTCGGATAAATCAAATCTTTCCGAAATATTTGGCTCCCAGCCTTTCCACTTATCGTTTCTAAAAAGATAGCTAGAAGAAGCTATATTAATAAATATAGCTGGAAAATCTTTTTCGATTAGTATTTTTTCTGCTTTTTTTAGAATTTCTTGTCTTTTGAAAATATTTCTTTCATGATCCGATTTTATTAAAAGTTTATCATATTCAGAATTTGAATATCCATAAGATGAAAAAGATGTGTTTTCAGTTTTAAAAATACTTAAGAATGTCATAGGATCAGCATAATCTCCTGACCACCCTGCCCTTATTATTTCATAATTACCATTTATTCTGCTATTTATATATGTTGACCACTCTTCGTTTTCAAGCTGGACATCAATATTTAAATTTTTCTTCCACTGATTTTGAATAAATTCAGCAATTTTTCTCTGCCTATCACTTATATTATATTTTACTTTCAATAAAGGGAAATTTTTACCATTGGGATACCCTGCATCTACCAAAAGCTTATTTGCCATTTGGGCATCAAATAAGCTTAAATTACTTTTATAAGAGTAATCAATGTAATCCGGAGTTGCTCTTATTGTAGGAATAGAACTGTCATTAAGAACGCTTTCTGTTAAAGTTTGCCTATCAATAGCAAGAGATAGCGCTTTTCTAACATTAACATTATCAAGAGGTTTTACTTTAGCATTCAAAGAATAAAAATAGGCTACATTAGTGCCTATTGAATAATAATCGTCTCTAAGCTTAAGATCCTTAAGCAAATCTGGTGGAACATTGTTAAAAATTGCATCAAGTTCATCATTTAAATACATATTATAAGCTGTAATACTATTATCTGTTGCAAAAAATATAATATTATCAAGAACAACATCTTTAAATTTATAATATTTATTATTCTTTTCAAGAACAACTTTTTCATTTAAAACTCTAGATTTTAATTTGAAAGGACCACTAACAACCATATTCTCAGGATTCGTCCAGCTTTGTCCATACTTTTCAATAACATGCACTGGCACAGGAATAAATGCTTGATGCACTAACATATCAAGAAAATATGGTTTTGGGGATTTTAATGTTATTTCCAAAGTTTTATCATCTAGAGCTTTAATTCCAAGATCAGACTCATTTACCTTGCCATCAAAATACTCTTCCGCATTTTTTATAGTAGACTTAATAATATTAACAAGAGATGAACCGGTTTCTTTGTCTAAAATTCTAAGATAAGACTTTCTTATTGCTTCAGCAGTAATTGAAACTCCATCACTCCAAACAAGATTATCTCTTAAATGAAACGTATAAACTATTCCCTCATTAGAAATATCCCAACTTTTAGCAAGTCCCGGTCTGTATCCTCCAGTTGTAGGATCTCCATCTAGAATGCCGAGAAACATTTGACTTACAATCTTTGATCCAACCGTATCGTTTATTAATTGAGCATCTAAAGTAGCAGGTTCACTTCCAATATTTAGCTTAAATACTAATTTTTGCCCATCATTTTCATTAAAACAAGAAATAAATAAGATTGCATTAAAAAACAATAAAGTTTTTAACTTTTTTATCAATATTTTCATATCAAACATCCTTACAAGTTTTTATAAATTTAAATTTTGTCTATATTTATTATATATTAAATATAATTTCACATTAGCATTGTTAAAAATACTAAAACTTATCTAAAATAAAACACTCATAATTTATTCTTCATTCAAGAATGATATTTATCATATTTTGATTTTTAAGCTTTATTCGATTACATTTCAATTATTTTAATATTAAATTTTCCTATTTTTCATTGTTTGCTCTCTATAGCTATTATATATAAAAAATATTTTGTTAAAATTTCTACTATTTATATATCTATAAATTAGATTTATTATTTTTTAATAAAAAAATAAATTAATATTGAATTTTAAAAAATTAGAATTAAATTATAATTTGTAAGTTAAATTTAATTTTTAACACTTCCTTTGTTGCAATAAAGTTCTTTATAAGAACTTTATTGCTTTTAAGATACCTTTAAAATATTGAACAATCTAGAATCTTTTTTTTATTTTTAAAGCAATTTGCTGTACTACAAATTAGTATTTAAGCTTTTAGAAAATTTTACTTACTTAACAAGTAATCAAATAATTTTTTAGTCTTTAAAAATAAACTTGTGAATATTTTCAAAAATATTCAAGGTATTGATAAAAAAAGAGTAAATAATTTAGAAAACAAACTTTATGAATCTAGCTTTTTTAAAAAAAATGATATTAATATTTAAGAAATATTAATTAATTTATTAAATATTGTTTGCAATGATCTAATAAAAAATATATTATTATGTTCATTAATCTATAAATTTTTTTACCAAAGGAGAGAGATATGAGATTATGTCGAGATCAATTAAAATTTTTAAAATCGTTGGTATTTTTTTTATTAATATCTTGCACTTCTTTAAACGTTGAGCATGATCAATTTGGAAAAACATTTAGAATATACCAAAATTTAAACAAAAATGCGGAACTTAAGGGGATTTTTAATTATAAAACAGGAATAACTAAAATAGTTTTATATACAAAGTTTAGGAATCACAGTATAACAGATCGGGCTCCTTTATTCTTGCCAGATGGAACTAAAATTGAAGGAAAAATAAGCCACAAAAGAGATGATAACCATTTTTTTGGCAATTGGATTAATTATTCCTCGTTTGTTTTGTCCAGGTCTTTATTAGAAAAGATGATAAAAGAAGAAGATGCTTCTTATAAGAACGATGAAATTAAAATTAAAATTGGATTAGAAGATCTAATCTTGAAAAAAAGTAAAATTTTGGATTTCTTGGTAATGGTTGAATCAATTGAAAATAAAGATTATAAAAATTAATTTTTATAATCTTTATTTGTTTTTTATTTCCCTTTAAAATAAATACTTTATTACAAAGTAGAATTGACATAAATGACATATAAGTCCTGTTTTAGGATTGCAAAAATGACAAAGGCTACCACAAGGTAGCCAACTTATTATTCTAATCAAACAACAAGAGCGAGACATTGCATCTCAATCTATATAGATTATTATATAGTATTTTATTTTTTTGTAAAGTGTTTTTGAAACATTTTTGAATGTAGCATTACTTATAAATTCAAAATATTATTTTTTATTTTTTAAATTTTCATATTTATTTTTAATACTTGTAAGTAATTTTTGATTATCATAATATAACTCTTTTAGCAAAAAACTTACAAAGTTTGTATTTGATTTATAAAAATCGAAGCTTTTTTCGTCTTCAATTTTTACTTTAAAGGACCTATTTAATATACTTTTTGAATTAGATATAATTTCATTTTTTTCTCCACAGTATACTTTCAAGTTAGTTCCATATGGAACTCGCAGTTCCATATGGAACTAACTTGAAAGTATACTAAAAAAATTTTCAAGTATGTTTTCATAAGCTTTGTAATAATCCTCATTAGAGTTGAATTCTTCTCTATAAAAAATAGTTTTATGCAAATTATTTCTTTTGGGAACACTTCCTAAAAACCTACCCTTATATTCAAATTCAATAAACTTTTTAAGTTCTTTATCAATATTTTGTGTTTCAATTAATTTGGTTATTAAATAAAATATTGGCAAATCATTTCTAAAAAGATCGTGAAGCCTACTATTTAGTAGATCCAAATTTTCGATTGCCCATTGATCTGTTAGTAGCGGTATAATTAAGTAATCTGTGATTATTAAGCAAACTTCCTAAGGTAGGTGCCGTATCCATTATAATAAAATCATATCTAGTTTAAATAAAGCTTAAAAAAATTTTAAGTAAATTTTCCTTTAATGAAATACTCTCTTCATTAAACTTGCTTAAAGTTATGTGACTTGGTATGAAATCTGTATTGTTATTTATTTTGATTGTCGAATTTTCTATGTCTATTTCTTTTTTAAGAACTTTGTATATATTAATATAAAAACTTGTACTACTTGCTTGTGGATCCAAATCTATCAATAATATTTTGAATTTTTTTTGAGAGTATGTTTGCAAACATTAATGATGTAGTACTTTTCCCAACACCGCCTTTGATTGAAGAAATTGTTATTATTTTTGATTTTTTTTATCCAATTTAATATTCCTTTATTATTTTCATATTTCTTACCATAAAATTTATGTATTTCTTCTTCAATTTTTAAAGTTCTATCTAAAAGAGACTTGTAAAAAATTATTCTTATTTTTATTTTTAGTGAATATGTATAGGCTTCTTAAATAACAAAAAACGCTTCCTTTTTTGAATTTGAATTCCATATAAAATATTTTTCTTAATCTTATAGTTTTTTTAATCCCTTTTTCTGAATAATTTATAATAAATGGTTTTGAAAGGTTCATAAAACCATAAAAAATTCCTAAAATTTTATCATTTTCTTTTATTGAGAATAAGTGAAAGCTTTCATATTTTTGAACTTTTTTGCCATAAACCATACTTTTTTTCTTTTTTTCTAAAGTTTTTTTGAAGAATTTTATTATTTCTGTTTTTTCATATTCGAACAGTTCTTCCATAAAGTCTTTTAAATTCCATAATGAATTTTTGTAACTTGTTATATTTTCTGTGATTTTTTTAATTTCTTCGAGATTTATTGATTTGTATTTTTTTTTAATTTCTCTTTCTAGAAAATTTATTGTTTTTTTATATTTTTTTCTTTAAAACAGTATTTAGAATTCTTGTAATATTTACTTTTATTTTTGCTTAAAACATGTGAAGTTATTTGATATGAAATTTTATATTTTTGAGATTCTTCTATTGTTTTATTTTTTTTAAGTTCTTTGTTTTTTGATTTTTCATAATTAATTTTTTTATTAATAAAATACGCTGTACTTATAATTTTTTTAGCTAATTTTTCAAGGGCTTTGTTTATTATCTGGTAAGTAAAGCTACCATTATTTTTCCCAAGTGGATTGAAATGACTTTTAATTAATCCTAAATTTTCAAAAATTTTTATGTCATTTTGTATTGTTCTTTTGGTAACCTTTTTAAATCCTTTTTTTCCAATATAGAATTTGTCATTGCTAAAACATTGCTTAGAGAATATTTTTTTTGGACATAAAGTAGTTAGCACTTAGTTTTTGTATGACCCAAAATATTTTTAGCCTTCGATCTACTAATTTATTAAAAGGCATCTTATTAGTTGTTAATTGATACATTTTAAGCTCCTATCGTTTGATCTTTTATTGCATTAAGCATTGAAGTTAATGATAATACACTTGTTAAAAAAAGTAAAGTTTTATTGTCAAATTTGCAATCAAGTAGGTATAATTTAATTTATTGAATCTTGCCTATTTGATTGCAAATTTTTTATGCAATAATTCACCTCTTTTAAGAATTTTAGAAGAAGTGGTTTATATATTTCAAATGTGAATTCACCTTTTTCTCCGTAAGATTTTAATTTCAAAATAATATCTTTTTCTATGTTTTGTGTTAGCTCAATTATTTTTTGCAGACTTAATACTATATTTAATGTTTCTTTTATTGTTTTTGAATCCTTTAAAGTTCTCACCGGAGTTTCAATTTTTAATTTTCTATCATTTTCATCATAAATAGAATTTAGAAAGCGTAATTGATCAGAGTATAAACTTAAATTTAAAAACAGAATGTTTAAATTTTCACAAGGGTAATAATTTGCTATAATAAATACTTCGTAAGTTTCTGATGGTGTAGTTGATTTTTCAAATAATTTTGGAATTTTCATACTATAGATGTAATAATCCTCTATTTCATTATATTCTGTTTTAAGCTCTGTTTTTTCAATTTCAATTTTTCTCTTATCAATGCGTTTTTGTAATATATTTTTAGATGTTTGAGTTTCTTTATCAAAATCTGTTAAATATTCTAAAATATGGTTCTTATTAAATTTTGTACTGTGTGATACATTCCAATTATCTTGAAAGTCAATGTTAATGTATTTCCCCATACTTTTATCGTAAATGTGTGTTAATAGATCTCTTGAATTAGTCAGTGAAATGCTAATAATGCTTTTATTAAAGCCGGATTTTATTTTAAGCTCTGCTTTATATTTCGAATAATTAATTTTTTCTTCATTTATCAAAATACTTTCAGGATTTATTTGTAATCCTTTTTTTTCGATGTAAATGTTAACTTTAAAATTTTCTTTTTCTGTTAAAGGGTTATATATCCCCACAATAGATATTTTATTGTCATAATTTCTGCTTATTATTGAGTCTTCTTGAAATTTTAGTTTTCCTAATTTATGATTTGTATCATGTAGGTTGAAATTACCGTTTGAAATGGATTTACAACCTAAAATTAATAAAAATAAGGAAATGTATTTAAGATATTTCATTTTTTTCCCTTAAGTGATTTTATATAAATGTAATTTTAGTGCAAGAATTATATTCTTTTTAATTTTAATTTTTAAAGAATATGTTATGCTTTTATGTAAGCTTTTCATTAATATTAGTATATTCCATGAGAAATCTTAAATGAAAAAAAAGTTTAATTTTCTTTTTATCTTTACTCTTTTTTTATTTTCATGCAATATTAGCGCCTCTTCAATTTTTATTAAATCTTTAGATGAAGCAATAAAAATTGAGATTAGTTTATATGAATCACTAGGAAATGGTAAATTTAAAACCGGTATTCATACTAAAGATTATTTTGATTCTATTAAAGATATTAGTTATTATTCTTATTTTTTTATTTTAGACAAATTTAGTAATAATGTTTTAATGAAAATAGTTTTAAGTTCCAAAAAAGCAAGTTTATTAACTTATGATTTTGCTATTTTTTTTGACCATAAATTTAGATTAGAAATTGTTAATTTAAATTCCAATGAACCTCAATTTAGTGATATTAATAATTTGAACAAAGAAATTGCTTTTAAAAATAATATCAATAGCAATATTCAAAATGTTGTCACTATTATTTTTAATCTGGATGATATAAAAGCTATTAATCGAAACTTTGAGCTTAGAAATTATATTGAGGATCTTAATTCTGCTACTAATGAATTTATATATTTTCTAGACAGTTCTAAAAATTTTAATTTAAGAAAGTCTTACATCACTCTCTATTATTATGTCCTTAAAGCGATTGAAAAATTTTTACAATAAATACCCTTTTTATTAGGGCATTTATTTATTTTCTATTATTTTGAATTTTTCCCAAGATTCTATTTTTTCAAGCAAATATATTTCTTCATTGACTATTTTCCCAACTACGTTTATAAGACCATTATTTGGGGTATCTTTTAGTGATATTTGAAGTTCTCCTGCGTAACCTAAATATTCTGAAGAATCTATTAAGATGTCTCCTTTTTTGATTTCATTTGGGGAATGTACAGGAAATTTTTTATTATTGTAATACACTCTTGGCATAGTTGATCGAATTCTATAAGAATTAACATCTCCTCTGTTAAAATGCAAGTTTTCAAGTATTATTTCTTTTTCAACTGAAGTTGCTTTTGGATTCAGATCTGCTTTGAGCTCTAAAACATTTCTGTTTACTTTTGATACTTTTTTTAGTTCTATTTCACTTGGAAAACAATTAGAAATCAGTACGGTGTCTATTCCTTCTTTGAAAAGATCTTTTGCCTGGGTTTCTATATCTTTAAATCTGTGTGATTCTAGTGTGGGAACACCTTCTTTTTCTTTGCCGCGTGCGCATTCTTCTGCATTAATAGAACTAATAAATGCAGCTGTTGGGATTGAATAATGTTTAAATATTTTTGTTGTTTCTTTAAAGAAAGTTCTTGAAAGCCCTGTATATTTATGGGGATAAAAATTATGACATCCAAGCAAATTTTTTACATTGGGCTTAAAATACATTATTGTGTCAATATGTTTATTTATATTACTTATATTAAGTTGAATCTTAAGGTTAGAATCATTAAAAGTCATTAATGATTCTTCAATACCTGTAAATGTATTGTCTAATCTAATCGCCCAAGCACCAAGTTTTTTAAAATAATCTAGTTTTGAACAATTCCTAAGATTTGAAAGATCGATTTCCAATTCTTTGAAAATTTTAGGACTTACATCAATAATAGGTTTCATTCCGTTCTTATTTGCAATGTTGAGCAATTCTTTAAACATATCAAATTCATTTCCGTTAATATAAAGCAGAGAAGTAAATACTTGGGTAAATCCCAAATGAGCACTTTTCTCAAGATATTCGATAATTTTATTTTTAGGACTTACATTAGGATATATGGATATTCCAATTTCTTTCATTTTAACCTTCTTTAAAAAGAACTTTTACTATTAAGTGAATTAATTGCAAGTTTTAACACTTTTTCTCCATTCATTGTTCCATAATCGATTGTATTAATTATTTCGATTGGAATTCCTTTAGGCTTTGTAATTTCTTCAAGTCTTTTTTTATTAAATCTTGACTGTGGTGCAAGCAAAACAACATCAAAGCGGTCAATAACTTCGCTAAGTCGTGTCTCAGCAATAGCTTCAATTTTTGCATTTATATTGTTTGCTTTGGCATATTTTTCAATTCTTTGTACCAGCATACTTGTGGACATTCCAGCTCCACATACAAGCAGTATGTTCATGTTTTCTCCTATTTTTTTATTTCATTTATTATTTTGTAAACATTGATTAATTCTTCAAAAATGCTTAATTCTGAAATTGCAGACATTAAGTGATCTTCAGCATGAATTAAAATAAAAGGTGTTTTAACAGAGTTTGGATTAATGGCTGACTGTTGTATTATTTCTCTGTGTGTTTCATGAGCCTTTGCAATAGAGTTTTTGCTCTCTTGTATAGTAAGCTCTGCTTTTTCATATTCTTTGTTTTTAGCATATTCTAAAGCTTCTCTTAGAAAACTTTTAGCCTCCCCAGAGTAAGCTACAACAGGCATGCTTATTTCATCTATTAATTCTTCTATACTATACATTTTTTTATTCATATGTAAAATATTCTCCTTTTATTTATATATTAATAGTTAACATTATTAATATATCTTCTATTATATCAAAATCTTTATTTTATTTAAAATCAATAAAATAAAGATTTTGATATAATAGTATTAATTAAATTATAATTTAGTATTATAATTTAATACTAAAAGTTATTAATTATAACTTTTAATTAGTTTTTATTGGAGGATGGTTTTCATGAATTTTCAAGATTTTATTGAAACTAATTTAGTTCCTATTGCTAGTAAAATTGGTTCAAATAGATATTTAATTGCTTTAAGAGATGGCTTTACTTTTTCTATGCCCTTTTTGATAGTTGGCTCTTTTATTTTACTTTTAGTTAATTTACCATTTACAGATTCTCAAACGTTACTCTATCAACAGTGGTATGTTGATTTAATGGCTAAATATAAAGGAAATCTTGTTCAGCCATTTTATGTAAGTATGGGCATTATGTCCATATTTGTTGTTTTTGGTATTGGTTATAACTTATCTAATCATTATAAACTTAGTGGGATTACAGGGGGATTTTTATCTCTTTATACATTTTTAATTTTAGCAGGACAATCCGATTGGATACCTTACGGTGGGGATGTTGCTAAATGGGGAATCGAGCCTAATGCATGGTTTCCTGTAATTGATGCAAGATATTTTAGTGCTCAAGGAGTGTTTACAGCCATTATTTCTGCTATTTTTTCTGTTGAGGTTTATAGGTTTTTAGTTCAAAGAAATATGTCAATTAAGCTTCCAGAGTCTGTTCCACCTGCTGTTTTAAAATCTTTTGAAGCTTTAGTTCCTGTTGTCGTGCTTTCAATTGTAGCTCAAAGCGTTAATATTGCTATTCAAAGTTCACTAGGAAGCCTTTTCCCTGAAATAATTATGAATATGTTTAGGCCTGTTTTACAAATTAGCGATACTTTAGTTGGAACTTTAATGATTTCTTTTGTTGTTCATATGTTATGGTTTTGTGGTCTTCATGGCACCAATGTTATTATTGCTTTGCTTAATCCCATAATTTTGACAAATCTTGACTTTAATATTAGAGCTCTTTCTGACAATCTTCCACTTCCACATATTTTAGCAGGGGGATTTCTTGATTCGTTTGTATATATTGGTGGTAGTGGCGCAACTTTAGGACTTGTTATTGCTATGATGCTTAGCAAATCTCAACATTTAAAGGCCATAGGCAGACTTTCATTTGCCCCCGGTCTTTTTAATATTAATGAACCTATTATGTTTGGAGCACCAATAGTTTTAAATCCTATATTAGGTATTCCTTTTGTACTAATTCCGATGTTTAATATAATTGTCGCATACACTCTTACTAATTTTGGAATTATTGAAAAAGTTAGAACTCTGGTTCCGTGGACAACTCCTGCCCCTATTGCAGCTTTTTTGTCTACAGGGCTTGATATTAAATCTTTTGTTCTAGTCTTTTTATTATTGATTATTTCGGTATTTATGTATTTACCCTTTATAAAAGCGTACGATAAGTTTTTACTTCTTCAAGAAAAAGAATCGTAATTTTTTTAAATTGCTATTGCCAAACTTGTAATAAGAATATTAGAGAGCTATTTATAATAGCTCTTTTTTGGGCAATAAAAGAATTTATTTAAAATTTGAATGATTTATTTTTTAAATCAATCAAAAAATTGACTAGTGTGAATGAAGCATTTCTTTGATGATGTTTATCTAATTTAGCGAATGATTGCATAATTTAACTCAAAGCATACCTATGTTTTGAGAAAATCGGAATTTTTTACTTAGTTAAAATTTTTAAACTTGGTATAATTGAACTAATATGCCTCCAAAAGTAAAAATAAAAAATGATTTTGAAATATTTAGAAAAGAATTAGAAATTCTATATAAAAAATATCTCAACAATGAGCTTTCGTATTTAAAATTGAAAGAAAAACTAAAAATTCTTGCAGAAAATCATAAAGCTATTCTTTTTAGAAAAGATAAATTTACAAATCGTTCAATAATATTAAATCTTTCTAAAACTCGTAAAATAATTAAAGAATATATTAATCTCTCAGTAATTGAAAAGATTAAAAGAGATAATACTTTTTTATTTTTTTGGAAGTCAAAAAAAATAAAAAAATTAAAATATATAGAAATCAAAGACCTTAAAAAAATAGAAGAGTTAATTTTTTTAAATCAAATTAATAATGAGAAGCCTTATTTTCAATATTTTATAGATTTGTTTGTAACTCCAAAATGGTTAAATGATTATGCTCATAAGTATAAAATTGAAAAAATTAATAGCTATAGGAAAGAACAAATATTTGTTAAAATTAATTTAAATACCTATATTGAAATAATTAAGCTTTTATTAAATCAAAACCGAGACATTAGATTAAAATTTTATGGAGTTTTAATGGCAATCGGGCGTCGTCCTGTTGAAGTAATGAAACTTTCTCAATTTTATATTGCAGATAAAAATCATATTCGTATGGAATACATTGCAAAAAAACGAGAAAATAACATTATTAATGAAGTTATTTTTCCAGTTTTTGCAGATCCAGAATTAATTATTAATTCTATAAAAGAAATACGCTATATGGAACAAACCGAAAATCTTACTAAAGAGGCAATCTCTTCAAATCTTGCATACAGTTATAATAGATTGTTTCGTCAAATTTTTAATAATATTTTTGCTCCCGAAGAATCTGTTTATTTTTGTAGAGCTATTTATTGTAAATTTTCTTATCTTGCATTTGCGCCTAAAAACATGGAGATGAATTATTGGATAACAAAAGTTTTAGGACACGAGCCAAACGATATAACAACAGCCTTTCATTATAATCGGTATGTTTTAGATAATTTAGATGATAAGGCAGATAGCAACTTATTAAAGTTGCTTAATCAAAGAATTTATACATATGTTAGACGTAAAGCCACCTATTCTACTCTTAGAATAGATCGTTTAGAAAGTTTAATAAAAGAACATCGCATACTTGATGATAATTATATTAAAACATTGATTGTAATTAAAAATTTAATGTTAAAGGATAATTTAGAAACTTTAGCAATGGTTAGGGGCTTGAATGTTAAAATTCGCAAAGCTTTTAAAGCTACATACGGATACAATTATAACTACATAAAACTTACGGAATACTTATCAATAATTTTTAATTATAAACTATAGTTTTTGCTTAATTGAATTTTTAATTATTGTTAATACATTTGAAAAATATTGGGAAATATTTTATTAATAAGATATTATATAATTGATATGAAAATAGGTCTTGGTTATTTCTTTAAAAAAGTTTTAAAATCTAATGACAATAGAACGATTTATATTTCTTATCTTTATGACGAACTAGTTTCAGTTAAGCCAACAGGAGATTGGCTTAAGATTTATTTTAAAGATTCCAAAAGAGGTAAAAAATATTTTATTCTTTTTAATAGGAATGGTTCAAATGGTAATTTTATTTTATGTAGATTTTTAAAAACAGATTCTAATTGTGGTCTTGACATCAAATTTTCTGATGGCAACCTTAATATCTTTTGTAGAAACAGAAAGTCTTTAGAATTTTTAAAATTTAAAGTTGAACATTTTTTTAAAGCTGACTTGCCTAATTTTAAGCATAAAAATTTTAATGCAAGCAATATTAAACTAAGAACTAAAAAAATTAAACCGTTTGTAAAACAAAAAATAAATCCTAATAATAAATTTTAAAATCATTAAATTGAAAAGGATAGTTTTCATCTAAAGTTTTTTTTTCAATATTTTCAATGTTTGCATACTTATTTCCATTTTGTAATAATTTTTCAAATTTTTTTATTTGTTCTTTAGTTTTGAAAAAAGCTACGATTTCTACCCTTCCATCGTTTAGATTTTTTACAAACCCGTTTAGTCTCATATTATTTGCTATTTGCTGTGTGAATAATCTAAAGCCAACACCTTGTACTTTGCCAGAAATAAAATATTGCTGTTTATACATTATTACCTTCTTTGTATAAAATCTATCCAATAGAAAAATTTAAAA
>NZ_CP124048.1 GCF_030440365.1 [Borrelia] lusitaniae | reverse complement strand
TAAAAATTGCTTTATCCTAACATCTTAATTATCTATATCACAAACAGCATTTTTATATCATATAAAGCATTAAAAAATCACGCTACTATTTATACAACAAAAATATAAATCAACAAAACATAGCTGGCTTATAAAACACCATAAAATAAAAATTTTTATTATTAAAATAATAAAAATTAAATTAATAAAAAGTCCTAAGAAATTTCTCTCTTAAGGACTTTTTATAAATGGTTAAAGGTTAAAGATAAGTTAAAATTTACAACAATTTAGGGAAAAAACAAAATTACAAATATTTTTTTATTTGTAAAGAATATCAATTGATATATCATATCAATTGATATATCATATCAATTGATATGATATATCATATTGTAATACATCAACCATAATAATATATTTTTGAAGGATAAAAATGCAAAAAGAAATAGCAAAAAACTATAATGAATATGCAATTGGGGGAATAAAAGGAACTTTCTTTGGAAATTCCCAATATGAAGCTAATTATCGAGCAAAAATAAATGGCTTTATAATCGACTTTTTCAAAATTCCCATAAGTTTAAAGAAAAAATATGAACTTAATATTAAAGCCCTTAGTGATCCTAATTTTTCATCAACGAATATTGCAATGAATTGCATAAATACTTTTAAACTTATAGTCGATATTGTTAATATGCAAACTGGAGAAAATTACGATTACGACACATTTATTACAAAAACAAAAACAGACAAAATGCTTAAATATGGAACAAAAATAATTGCCGCACTAGCAAGACACTTCGATGAACAAAACAAAACAAACTTCAATGAAAGCTACTATGAATGGGAAAAGGGCTGGATAGATAAAAAATGGATAAATTATGAACCAACTGAGGCAGAAATCAAAGAGATTCAAACAATGAATCAAAAATTAAACCCCTTGAAGCTTAAAAATGAAGCAAACCCCCTCAACAAAGGGCAAATAAAACTTTTAAAAGCTATAAATAAAATTAAAAGCAAATCACAAAACAACAAAATGCTCAACTAAACAGTGCAACTAAAAAATTAAAAGGAAAACAAAAAGCCAAAATTTAATATTTTACTTAAAACTCTAAATTTTATTTATTATCATTAAATAATATTTACAAAATTAAAAAAATAAAATATTATATATATAAGGTAGAAAACGATCTACTAACAGTCCCCAACACCCCTATTAATCCTCTCCAAATAAGATTAGGGGTAGGGACTTCTTTTTGCTCTAAAAAGTAAAACATTCAACACCTAAATCAATAAGTGTATAGCAAAAAATGAAAATCTAAAAAGCCATAAATTACCCAAAATTTTAGATTCTCTTAAGTGAATATAAAGTATTAAATTTCAATAAAATCATTAATAGCCCCCCAAGGAATAAACATAAACAATTAAACTTAACAATAAAGAAACTCTCAGCTTAAATAATATTTAAGCTTCTCTGTAAAAATCTAATTCTTTAAAAAAAAATCAAAATACATGGTAATAGTTAATTATTGATCTAATACTTGAGTATTAAATATTCTCCTTTTTTAAAATTAAAAGAATTTATTATCAATATTTACTTCATACCATACATTCTTTTAAATAAACCTCTTATTCGTAAGAGGTTTTCTTTTTATATAGAGAAAATTAAAAATCAATTTAACCATTTAACATAAAACTCTTGCTAAGCAAATATACAAACTTTTTAATTTATTCTAGTTGGTCACTTTAATATCTGACAAAAATCTCTACAAAATATCAAAAAAATCCTCTATAAAATCAACAAAAAATACTTACATAGCTAAAATTTTTATAAATTTCAGAATTAATAGATAGAAACGGTTTACTAAAATTATTCAAGACTGCTATCATATAATAAGTTACATAATGAAAAGTAAAACTTTTATATTTTTAGTGTTTTTGATTCAAAATTTAACAATATATTCTCAGAGCACAAACTATGAATTTAAACAAAATAAAATTAAAAAGATAAAAGGAATATTTATTAATTATAAAGTCTATTTAACAGAAAATTTAACAATTGACAATGTAAGAACCTTAAACCATATTTCTACATTCAAAATCAACCTTGTTGTTGACAAAAAAATTGCAGCTTCTATTAAAAATGAGCAAGATGTAATTAAAGCTGGAAATGAATGTGGAATCTTTTTAGAATTTCAAATTAATAACCGTATATACTATACCAAATTCTCATCAATAAAATATATTTTAAAAGCAATTGAAAATTTTACCAAAATCAAAAATACAATTAATAATTCAGAAATTAAAAATCTTGAAGGCAATGGAATTCTTTTGTACAAAAATGGTCTTTCATACAATTTAAAAACAGATTTTCAAGAAACGGCAATATTTGTAAATTTTCTTGGCTTTAAAGATAATACGGGAAGACCTTACTTTATCTTTTACCATGACAATATAGACAACAAGGATAAAAATTTAAAAACAATATTAATTTCCTTTGAAGAATTCCATAATGGAATAAGAGAAGGGCTGTTCTTACTGAGAAATGAAAAAGCTATACTAGAATTCATCAATCTTTCAAAAGATTGACACAATAAACAATTATAAAGTCGATATTATCATAAATTAGTATCAAAAAAATTTTTTTTATACTAAATACTCTTAATTTATATCCTTCCCAGTAAATGATCATTTGACCTGGGTAGGCTTAAAATTATTCAAACCCAAGTCAACTACCAAGTTGTTTAACTTTTAAGTTAAAATCATCCAAAAATTGGTTAAAAGGGATCTTATTAAAACTTACAACAACATCATTCCTAAACGCATAAATTCTAAATGACGCTATATTATCATTACCTAAAGCAACAAATCTTATAAATTCGCTTTCTGAGATACTAAATTTATAAATTTCTACCTTAATATTTTTTTCAGTAACCACTGTTGTATAATCATAAGGAAAATATGAATCATAAAAATCGTTATAATAAACAACACGCTTACTATTCTCTAAAACCAACTCTCCTTTAGACTCAAACCTAGTATCTGTGATTATCTTTTCAAGCTTTATTTGATTAGAATTTCTAGACTCAACTTTAACCAAAATAAAATATTCCCTTTCATTTTTTAACTTATCATATTTAATAGAAATTACAGACTTAAATATTCCATCTCTAGAATAATTTACCCCAATATCATATTGTGAATCTAACACTTGAGCAAACCTATCATAAGCTATTTGATAAGTTTGACAAGAATTGAAAAAAAATACCAAAATAAAATACTTTACAATAAATTTTGCATTCATTAAAATCCCCCTTTAGTTTATCTTATATTTATTTTTAAAAAATTTCTCAAAATAAGAAAATTAAATAATATAATTAATTTAACTAAAAACATTCTAATTTTAGAACTTGAATTAAAATTCAAAAACTATTATTATTAGTTGTTGTTCTAACAAAAACCAATTTAAAAGATTAGATTATGTCTAATCCCAATTTATAAAATTTCAAAGTGCATCTATAGGAGAAATCGTGTATACTGACCCAAGGTCAATTATTAATACTTACTTTGTAAAAAACAAAAAAATATTCATTATCAAACCCATAGCTTTTAAATTTGAACTTAATTTTGAAAAAACCATTCAAACAAACTCAAAAGAAAATATAGTGCTCAAAACATTTAAGGGTGGAATTATTAATTTAAAATTAAGATCAAATGAATTTTCCAAATTGCCAAAAAACATTTTAAAAGGAAACATTGAATTCTATATTAACTATGTAAGTGAAGAAAAACTCAAAATAGTTTACGATATGGTAGTGGTCAAAGTTGATACAATTGATTTAAAAGCTAATAATAAAGATAAAATCTACCTAATAGGGCTTAAAATACTTGGTTCTATTTATAGAAAAGAAAATGTAGAAAATGCATTTATTCCTATCATAAAAAATAACAATACTTACCTTTTTGAAAACAAAGCAAACAACCAAAAAGTCAATTTACTCTTAAAAGGAATCAATAAAACAATTGAACTTCCTTTTTTAACAAAAATCAGCTATTCAAATATCAAAATTATCAATAACGCCGATATAAAAACTAATGAAAATTTAAATATAAATATTAAAACAACAAACAGAATGTTACTAAATCTGAGCACAAAAATCTATGAAGAAATAATCTTAACAAATTCAAATCAAATAAAAACTATCAATAACAAACAAAAAATTCTAAAAACATTAAGATCTTTTATTGAAAATGAAAACGGATTAGGAGGAAAAATAAGGATAATCTTCTTAGAAAAAACAAATTTTTTGACTAAAAATTTAAACTCAAATAACTTAGACTTTATATTAAATGACATTAATGTTATACAAGAAAATAGCTGTATCAGAATTGATATCACTTTATTAGAAGACAAAATTGAAAAAAAATACTTAAACCAAGCCACAAGCATAAACCCATTTCTTAAAAATATCACTTTATTGTAATCTTTTGTGATCAGATAAATTGCTTTAATTAATCCGAGCTACATCATTTAATAACTCTTAACTAAAACTCTATAAAAGTATTCAACATATAACCTGCCTTCTTGAAACTACCACACAATATATAATAAAATAAAACTAATGAGGTACTTATGTTAAGTATTAACGGTGTAAGACTTTATTCTTTAAAAGAATTCCAAAATATATTAGAAGATTCTTATAATCTTTCAATTAGCAAAAATACTATATCTAAAAAATCAAAAATTTTAAAATGCGCAATCCATATAGACAAGCGCCCTTATCTTTTAGAAGATTTTTGTACATATTTTCTAATGGACTTTAGAAGGCCTAAGCCTATAACAAATAGCATGAAAGAAACAATTCAATTAAGAATTGAGCAGGCAAAAAAAATAATGAACCAAAAATTTACAAAACACAAAACACAAAACACAAGTTGTTTCTAAGCACATGGGTCATACTTTATAATCCATGATATTGACATTTTAAAAACATTGTTATAGAATGTGGTACAAAGCTAATTATTTTGTTTGTACCGAAGTAAAAATTTAAAGTATAAGCCAAATAATTAAAAAGCTTCTGAAACCACAACAAATCCAACTTCAGAAGCCAGGATAATATAATGATATTAAAAATAAGAAATAATGTCAATAAAAATTTTAATAATCTTATAACATTAGAAGAACTCGTAAAGCACAACCAAAAAAACACAAACTCTAATTTAATAGAACTAAAATACTCAAGACTCAAGTCATATTTAACTAAAAAAAAGACTATATACCAAAGGATGCTCAAAATATGCTGGGCAATTGAACTTAAAAACAAAGAATACTATAAATCCAACAAACTTAAAACATATTCCACAAGGGAAATATACAATATAGTTAACAAATGTCTTGCAAAAGATAATCAAAAAATATCAATCAGAACTTTAGAATATGATATATCATTTTTAAATCAAATACTATTAATAACAACTAAACTACAACATTTGGGCAAAGATAATGGAAGCTTTGCATTTTATATACAAAATAAAAATCTTTGGAAACACCGTTTTATAGTTATTCAAGAAGCAATTAATGAAGAAATCAAAAAATATTTAAAAGACAAAAAAATAGTATCTGATTTTTCTAAAAAAATTGACAATGCTATAAATAAGAATTTTATAAAAAATATAAAACCTAGTAGCTCAATTGCAGATGAGTCAATTGCAGATGTTATACCTAAAGGTATAAAAGATAATAATAAGATTAAGAATTCTATGGAAAAAAATAATGATGAAATCAAAAAAATATCATATAAAGAATACATTGCAAATAAATTGGTAAAGGTTCATAAAATAGAAAAGTTTCAAATAACGAAAATATTAAAAATAAGCAATAATGAAAAAACTTACATAAATGCATTAAGAAATTTAAAGTTAGCAATAGAAAAATATGAAAAAGAATATAATATTGAAGATATTTCAAGTCATTTTATAAAAGAATTTAAAAATAAATATAGCAAAAAAATATGGATGATGAATGGAAAAACCGATAAAGTAAATGACTTTAACAAAATTTGGGAAACAAGATTTAAAAGCGCTTTTTTAAATAAAAGTTTTGAAGAAGACCATCATAGCAACAATACAAAAAACCAAAAAAATATTTCTAATAATAAAAAAATAAGTGTGATTTTTTCTAATCATAAAGGTCTTAAAAAAATAAGCAAAATTAAAATTAATTAAAAAAATCATTTGTTTTTAATATATCAAACATTTTAAGGTATTTGAATGTTTTTTAGTTTAACTAAATAGCTTAATTAAATTTAATATATTTTTTTATTAGTTTACTTTTTTTCTAATTAAATCCAAATTTCTCTATTTTTTCTGAAAATTTTTTCTTTTATTTTTTAGAAAAGCTCGTGATGAGCAATATAATAATGACTATTTTGTCTTAATATTAGTCCTTATTACAATATCTAGTATGGTGCATTTTATTATGTAACCAATGATTAAATTTTTTAAATAAAAATTAAAATAAATTTAAAATCGTAAAAATATCCAATATTGTAAGTCAATTTAAAATTAAGGCCAAAAGTCGGTTTTAAGGATATTTAAGCTAAAAAAGGGGAAGGTGACATTTAAAACAAAAAGGCATCCTTAGTTTGTATGGAAAAAAATAAGGAGCCAGATTTTGAATTTTACAAAATATAACACTAGAGTAGTAAATAATAATAAAAGTGTCAATAACAAAAAAAGATATATTTTTTTTAATACCTATCTAGAAATTTTAGAAAAAAATATAGAAAAAAATAATTTCAATCTAAAAGAAATTTCTAATCATAGACTTAGTTCTCATATTGCTAAAAAAGAAATAGAATATTAGAGATTACTAAAAGTATCCTGGTTTCTTAAAATAAAACATGATGATTACATAAAATCAAAAAAACTAAAAATATATCAACTTAGGGACATAGTAAATGGCGTAAATTCAATGTTAATAAAAGACAATAAGCCGGTTACTAAAAGAACAATACAAAAAGATATTAAAAAACTCATACAAACAAATTTAGTGCTTTCTTTTTCTAAAAGTTTAGGTAAAGATAATGGCAGTTTTTCATTGTACAAAATAAATACCAGTATTTGGAAAGATAGAATAGCAATTATAAAAGACCTCATTGAAAATGAGATTAAAGCATATGTAAAGGATAAAATGATAGTTTCTGTCTTTAAATTAAAAAGAACATTGATAATCTTGATTTTTTAAGCGTTGATTTATCAAATTCACCCCTATCAAATTGAACACTTATATATAAATATATAAAAGATAATAATAAGATAAAAAAACATTCAAATAGCTTAACTACCTACAAAAATGTACTGATTAATATTGAATGTTACATAGCATATCTTATAAAAGGATACGATTTAAAAGATATATTAAAACTCTACTTAGATAAATTCAAGTTAAAATATAAAAACAAGATATGGTTTATGAGTCTCAAATTTAAAGTTAATGATTTTCTAGATTTAGTAGGTGAATTTAAGGATAAATATGAGAGCAATCATAAGAAAATGGAGTTTGCTTTAAAAAGCGATTCTAAGATACATAAATCATATGTTATGTTTGGTGGGCAAAAAGGTTATTTTGTGAACGGAATATTTTATAAAGTTGAGGGTATTCCTACTATAGGGGACATTCTAAGAGAATTTCCTCTAGTCAGAATTAAAGAAGATTCTTAAAAAGAAAAATGGTTTTTATATTAAAGACATTATTGAAAAATTTAGTCTTTTTAATAGAGATTCTGAAAATATTGTAATTGGCAGGATGTTAAATAACGCTATTGAAATTGAAAAGGTTTTGTTTTATTTAAATCCCAAAGATTTTGATTTAGATATAAAAATAAAAGAATTTTTACTTGTATGTATGCTTAATTTACATAAAAAAGGATTATCTATTGATCCCATTATAGTCTTGACGAGCTTATGAAGGACAACAATTTTAGTAAAGTTTTAGGATCTTTATATATGAATGAATATATTAGGTCTGTATCCAAATATAGTACATTTGGATCTATAATAGAAACTTATTCTAATATTTATATTGTAAAGGATTATAGCTATAAGGAGAGCAGCCTTCGTAATTGTTGCTAACATTATAATTAGAGACGCTATGAATAAATCAATGGATTTAGGGGTGCTTTTTGATAATGTACAAAGCAAAGTAAATTCTATTAAAATAACCTATAGAAATAAAAATTTAGTACATATAGTCGATATCTTAAAATAGGTTGATTGTGATGTTCGAAGTGAAAATTTTATAAAAAATCATTTTATAAAAAGTGGATTTAAAGATCTATCTGCTTATTATACGGGAATTTGGCAAGTCTGATTTTGTAGTAATTGCAGCACGGCCTAGTGTTTCTAAAACTGCTTTTTCATTTAATATCGTAAATAATATTTGTATTAAACAAAATCTAAGTGTTGGATTTTTTACATTTGAAATGTCGAACAAATCTATTTTGAGGAGGCTTATATCTCTTAATAGCAATATTTTAATATCATAAGCGTTATATAGAGTTGTTTTATGGATAGAAATGAGTGTATTGCTTATAATAAATCGCTTTTAAAGCTTATAAAAATTTGTCTTTCTATGTTGAAACATTCAATGCATTCAAATATATGATCTAAAAGTTCAAGTTATACGAATGAAAAAATAAAAATGTTGACATTATTTTCATTGATTATATTAGTCTAATTACTAATGTCGTAAAATAATATACCTAGTTTTGAGCAAGTGTGTTTTTGAGTCATGCTATACGCTCACTTGCTCTTGAGCTTGAAATTTCAATAATAGTTTTTATTATCAAAAGTTGCTAGAAGTGCCGTTAGAGCACCTCCCTTCCACCCGACATTGTAATTTTTTTACATCATAAGATGATAGTGAAGAAATTTGTAAACTTAGGTATAAAGTCCATAGTTACAGTACCAATAGCCCCCATTTCTATTTTTAGCTATCACTTTTACCACCTTAGCTATATCCTCATTTAAAGTCTTTTTCCCTTGATGTTCTAGATAGAGCAAGTTAAAGATAGCGGCTTATATAATTAAAGAAAAAATAAAATTACTAAATGCTTCATGATGATCTGTTATAAATAACAGGCTTAAGTTTTTCCTTATTTAGTTTCAAAGCGATGGCCGCTCTGTAAAAGAGTTTTTGGTAAAAAGTAGCTAGTTTATTTATTATTCATCAATAGGGGGCTTTAATTTTTCTTTTGATAACTTTGGATACTTAGCATGTATTAGCTTAATAGTATCGTTAAATATTTTTGGACTTAATACAATTTCATAGGTTTTGTTTGTATTTGTTTTTTTATCTTTTATAGTAAGCTGTGCAAGCATATAGCTGCTCCATTCACCTTTCTTCCAAAGAAGGTTAAAAGAATTCGTTAAATCATCATTAAAAACTCCAAAATTATACGAATTAATGTATCCGGCCTCTTTTGAATTTTCTTTTAACTTAATGGCAGCAAAACCAGTTCTATGTTGCTCAAAATCAATATTCGATCCCTCAGCAATTAATTTTAGACTTTTAACTTCATATTTGTCTTCAAACTCTTTAGTTGACTCAAACGCTATTATTTTGGCTATTGGCACATTATTGCCCAATATTGTATAGTTATTATCATTAATATAATAAGTATAGCTAGAAGACCACCATGATGATGAAGTTTTAAATTGAATCGGGGAAAAAATATAAGAATACTTAAGTCCTTGAAGATCTTCAATTAAATTACTATACTTGTCTTTTATATCTATTAAATCACCAGATTTTGCCCATGTAACATAACCTCCTACCAATAATTCTGGAACCTCTCCTTCTTTTATGTTAGTTAACTTAGTTTCTTTATCAATATAAGAAATATTGTTATTATTCCCTTTAATATCTTTTTTATTATTCTTTTTAATATCTTTTTTATTATCTTTTTTATTATTCTTTTTAATATCTTTTTTAATATCTTTTTTAATATCTTTTTTATTATTCTTTTTAATTTCCTTGAAACCCGAAATTCCAGTTTCGATGTTTTTTAAAGATTTTGGGGCTAAAAAACAAGAATAAAAAAACGATATATAAAAAAATATATTTAAAATACTTATGCCTTTTTTCATAAAATCCTTTTGCTTTAAATAATTTTTAAAGCTCTGCTCCATTAATTTAATTTCAAAAATTCATAAAATTTTTTCATTATACCAAAAAAAGAGTTAGTTTAGGTGAACTACTTTTTCTAGAATTTCTAATTTAGAAATATTAGTTCATTTAATTAATTTTACTAGTCTTGAAATGAAAAATTAACCTTATATTGATTTTTTAGTTTAAAATATTTACGAATATTTGCATCTGGAGCTTGATTTTTAGCACAAAAAGCATTCCAGTGTTATGCAACAACTAAGAGGAGGTTTTTTAATAAACTTGATTAAGAGTAAAATAATAAACAACACCCAAGTTACAAAAAATCAAAAACAATATGTCTTTTATTACTTATTTAGGGATTTTAGAAAGTAGTGGTGCATTTTAGGATATTGTGTTAAGTTGAGCTAATATCTCGATTAGATAAGCATATATTTCTTCTTTATTTAAGAAGTGTAATTATGAAGAAAATTATTTAAAGTAGAGTAGCATTTTTATTGTTTTTACTATTTTCATGTGATTTTAAAAAAAAGATAAAGATAATAAAAAATTTAGAAGATTTTTTATTTAAAAACAAAGCAGATTCAACTTTAAACAATAACTAAAAATAAAATTAATAAGGCTACAAATAAAACAGATGATAATTGATGATGTTGATAATCTTAGAAAGATAAGATGGTATCAATTGGGCAAAAAATTTAACAACAAAGACTAAAGGTTATATAAGTGATATTAGTAGTCTTGTAGGCAGTAGTGATGCTATGTGTAATATAATGGCTAGATGATCTTGATGAAGAATAATCTAATTTAAATAATTTAGTTATAATGATTATAGGATCTAGTAAATTAGATTTAATTAAAGAAAAAATAAAATCACCAAATGCTTCATGATCATCTGTTATAAATAACAGGCTTAAGTTTTTTCTAATTTGGTTTCAAAGCGATGGCGGCTTCTGTAAAAGAGTTTTTGGTAAAAATGTAGCTAGTTTATTTATTATTCATCAATAGGAGGCTTTAATTTTTCTTTTGATAACTTTGGATACTTAGCATATATTAGCTTAATGGTATCGTTAAATATTTTTGGACTTAATACAATTTCATAGGTTTTGTTTGTATTTGTTTTTTTATCTTTTATAGTAAGCTGTGCAAGCATATAGCTGCTCCATTCACCTTTCTTCCAAAGAAGGTTAAAAGAATTTGTTAAATCATTATTAAAAACTCCAAAATTATACGAATTAATGTATCCGGGCTCTTTTGAATTTTCTTTTAACTTAATTGCATCAAAGCCAGTTCTATGTTGCTCAAAATCAATATTCGATCCTGCAGAAATTCACTTTAGGCTTTTAACTTCATATTTGTCTTCAAACTCTTTGGTTGACTCAAACGCTATTATTTTGGCTATTGGCAAATTATTGCCCAATATTGTATAGTTATTATCATTAATATAATAAGTGTAGTTAGAAGACCACCATGATGATGAAGTTTTAAATCGAATTGGGGAAAAAATATAAGAATACTTAAGTCCTTTAAGATTTTCAATTAAATTACTATACTTTTCTTTTATATCTATTAAATCATCAGATTTACCCCATGTAATACAGTACAACGAATCTCGCTAAAAGACTGTAATTCGCTTTCTTGCTCTTGCAATTTAGTAAAAACCTTATTGTTATCTTTTGCTGTATTTTTTGTAGTACTCAAATACAATGGGTTCAGTTTTACTTATGTAGTGTTTGTAGTGCTTAATTCGATTTTTTAGCATATTGGTGATTTCAATTTCATTTTTAATTGCATTTGCATTTGTATTTGCATTGCTAAATACGGTATTAAAATTTTCAAATGTAGTGAATTTTTCATTAGTATGGTGTTTGTTTGCGTAGGCCTTGACAGTCAAAAGCCAAACATTTAGAGAAGTTGAGTATCTGAAAAGTTCTGCTTCATCTAGTATAAACTTTTTTAATGGGCCTTCTTCTGCTATGCTTTTATATATACTTCTTTTGAAGTTATTACAAAAAAAGTTAAACTCTAATTTTCTCGAGTTAAAGTTTAACTTTTTAGGGCTAAGCTTTAATTTTCTTGAATTTTTTAAGTTAGAGTCTAATTTTATTGAGTTAAACTCTAACTTTTTAGGTTTAAATTTTACTTTTTCGAGGCTAAAGTTTAGGGATAAAAAATCTATACTATTAACAAATTATAT